>CANDFN010000016.1 GCA_947384015.1 uncultured Clostridia bacterium
GTAAATATAACACATTACTAAGAGGTTGTCAATACAAAATATAGAATTAAATTTAAAAAAATGCTTGACTTGGTTGAAAATATGTGTTATAGTGTAAAGGTAAATTACTTTACACCGTTTCTGGCTTAAAGTATATTATTAAAAATAAAAGGAGAGAAATATGGCAGTAAAAATTAGATTAACTCGTTTAGGAGATAAAAAGTCACCATTTTATCGTATTGTAGTTGCTGATGCACGTGTTGCTCGTGATGGTAAATACATTGAACAAATTGGAACTTATAATCCTTTAACAAACCCTGCTGAAGTTAAAATTGATAAGGAATTAGCTGCAAAATGGTTAAAGAATGGTGCTCAACCTACAGAAACCACTAAATCTTTATTACAAACAGTGGGTGTTATTGAAGTTAAGGGCAAAAGCGCACCTAAAACTAACAATAAAAAGAAAAAGGACTAGTGTGAGTTTATGAAGGAAGTTTTAGAATACATAGTTAAAAGCCTTGTAAACAATAAAGAAGTTGTTGCTGTTGAAGAACAAGTTAAAGGTAAAAACACAAACTTTGTTGTTACAGTTGATGAAAAAGATTTAGGCTCTGTTATTGGCAGGGCAGGCGCTATTGCAAATTCAATACGCACAGTAGTGCAAGCCTTAAATACCAGTCACGGACGTGTTGGCATTAAATTTAATGGCAATAAATAAAATTAGTAGGTAAAAATGCAAAATTGGTTAGAAATAGGCAAGATAGTGCGTTCTCACGGCATTAAAGGAGCGGTTAAAGTTTTAAGTTACCTTGATGGCGTGAGTTTTTCTATGTTTAAACGTATCTATATAGGCTTAAAAAAAGAAGAAGGAATTATAACAAGGGTTCAACCTCTTAATGGTGGAGCATTTGCAATAACGGTAAACATTATACCAGATATAGATACTGCAGAAAAATATAGAAACTTATCAGTATATATTGATAGGGCGGATTATCCAGAGTTTGAAGATAAAGTATATTTAAGCGATATAATTGGTTGCCCATTGCTTGATGAAAATGGAGAGAAACTAGGAGAACTGTTGGACTTTAACGATTATGGTGCAAGCACAATTTTGGAAATAAAGTGTGGCTTTTCAACATACTCAATTCCATTTGTTGAAGAAATTGTTAAATATGATAACAAAATGAAAGCACTTGTAACTACAAAACAAGTTTTTGAGGATGTTAGGGTATGAAAATAGATATTCTTACATTGTTCCCAGAAATGTTTGCCCCTTTAAAAGAAAGTATTATTAAGCGTGCAACTTCTAGTGGAAAGGTAGAAATTAATATTATTAATATTAGAGATTTTGCGTTACCTCCACATTACAGATGCGATGATGAACCTTTTGGAGGTGGTGCTGGCATGGTTATGATGTGCGAACCAATTTTCAAGGCTGTTCAAAGTGTAAAAACGGATGATGCTAAAATATTTTACATGTCGCCAAGAGGAACTGTGTTTAATCAAAATATGGCGGTTGAACTATCGCAATTAAATCATGTAATTTTGTTATGTGGTCATTATGAAGGTGTAGACCAAAGAGTAATAAATTACTTTAATATGCAAGAATTGTCTGTAGGAGATTATGTGCTAACTGGCGGAGAATTACCTGCAATGATTGTTGCAGATGCGGTTATTCGCTTGCTTCCAGGTGCAATTAGTGTGGACAGTATTGTAGAAGAAAGTTTTAGTTCTAATTTACTAGAATATAATCAGTATACACGTCCTGCGGAGTTCATGGGGATGAAAGTGCCAGAAGTTTTATTAAATGGTAACCATAAAAAAATTGCCGAGCATAGACAAAAAGAGGCTGAAGAAATTACAAGGAGAAATCGTCCAGATTTATATGATAAAAAAAACTACTAAAATTATAGATGTTTAACTTGAACTATACATATTAAAAAATACGCATTTGCGTATTTTTTATTTTGATTTTTGTTTTTTAACCAAAGGTAATAGGCTAAAATCTATTTCATTATTAACAATTTGCATAAGTCTATTTCTTTCTGCAGATAAAAAGTCTATAATACGTTCTAGGTATAATGGATATTTTTCTACCATATAAGTTCTCCATGCTGTTGTTAATGCTTTATGTCTGTAATAAATATTGTTTGTATTTGTTTTTGCCCAAACATCAAATGGTGTAAATAAAAAGTAAAGATGTTCGGCTGTTGTTTGATCTAAATGTTTAATTAAACAAGCATTAATGCAAATGTCTTCTGTGTCATTAACTGCAAGGGATGTGAATATATCAAACTTGCTAAGGTTTCCAACTTTGTTGAACATTGTGTTTGTTATTAGATTTAAAATATCGCCCATAGCTACAGTGCTAAAGTTATAATTTTTAATATTTTCTAAAGCCTTAACATGTTGTTTGTCAGTAGGGTTGTAGTCTATTAAATTAATCTCTTTTCTTTCTTCCATAACTTTCTCCAAAATCTTATATTAAAATTATAATAACAAAGTTTTTTGTATCTTGTCAAATTTATTGCGCTAATTTTATATTTATTTTTAATAAAATATAAACTTAAAATTGTTTTGAATAATAAAACTATTATGGTATAATAAAAATATGATAAATTGGTTCCCTGGGCATATGAATAAGACGTTAAAGCAAATGCAACAAGATAGCAAACTTTGCGATTGTTTTATTTATGTGTTAGATGCACGTTGCCCAAAAAGTTGTATAAACCCAGAGTTTGTTCGTGTTATTAAAGGTAAAACTATAATTTTTGTTTTAAATAAGGCAGATTTAGTAACTGTAGAAGATGTAAATAGATTTAAGAAACAATTTGCAATTGATGGAAATGTGTGTTTAGGTCTTAATGCAATACAAACCAATAGCGCTAAAATAATACTTACAGAAATTAATAAATTATTTGCAGATAGGCTTAATATAAACGCTCAAAAACAAGCCAACTTTTTAATTAGAGCAATGATTTTAGGTGTGCCCAATTCGGGTAAATCAACAATTACAAATAATCTTTGTGGTAAAGTTAGGGCAGTCACAGGCAATAAAGCTGGGGTAACACGTAATAAACAATGGTTACGTGTAGGCTCTGTAGAAATTATGGATACACCAGGCGTATTGTTACCAAATTTTGAAGATGAAACTTTGGCTTATAATTTGGCAATTGTAGGCTCTGTAAAAGATGAAGTGGTAAACTTGGTTGATGTGGCTTGTGTTTTAATAAATAAACTAGCTAGCATTAATAAACAAATATTGGTGTCAAAATATGGTGTTGTTTATAATGGTAATACACAAGAGCTAGACGGCAAACAAACATTAGAAATTTTAACACAAATTGGCAAAAAACGTGGTTGTGTTGTTCGTGGCGGTGAAGTTGATTTGGAGCGAGCAGCTAAAGTTTTATTGACTGATTTTAGAGCAGGAAAACTTGGCAAAATCTGTTTAGAGCAATAATTAAATTTTTTAAAAAATATATTAAAGGTAAATATGGTAGATACACAAAAGATTTTTAATCACGATTTGGCACTGTTAAATTCCAATACAAAATATATTGCAGGTATGGATGAGGTTGGGCGAGGGCCACTTGCTGGGCCAGTAGTTACAGCTTGTGTAATTATGCCTTATAACAAGATGCTTGACGGGGTTTATGATAGTAAAAAACTAACGCAAAAAGCAAGAGAAAAATTAAGCCAACAAATTATGGAAACTGCAATAGCCGTTTCGGTTAATCAAATTAGTCAAGATATAATTGATGAAATTAATATTTTAAATGCAACAAAAGAAAGCATGAAAGCCAGTTTTAATAATCTAAAAGTAAAACCTGATTTATTGCTTATAGATGCTGTAAAACTAAACGTATGCAAGCAAGAAAGGGCAATAATAAAAGGCGATGAAACTAGTTATGCAATAGCATGTGCAAGTATTGTTGCCAAGGTTTATAGAGATAAATTAATGCAAGAATTCGCCGAAACATATCCAGAATATGATTTTGAACATAACATGGGCTATGGCACTAAAAAGCATACACAAGCAATATTGGCACATGGTGTTACACCAATACACCGCCTAAGTTTTTTAAATAAATTATTAGGCGCAGAAAAATGCCAAGAAATAAAAAGGCGAAGGCAGGCTAAAAGATAATGAACCATTTAGTTTTTGGCAAGCAAGGAGAAATAATTGCTGCTATTTATTTAAAAAAGCATGGCTATAAAATAATAGAAACTAACTATAAAAACAGTATAGGAGAGATAGACATAATTGCACAGCCTAAAAGGACGTTTTTAGAGGTGGTTAAGAAAATAACAAAACCTATTGTTTTTGTAGAAGTAAAAACAAGGCTCTCTCAAAAATTTGGTAATCCAACCGAAGCGGTAGACGAGCGTAAACAAAACAAAATCCGCCAAGTTGCAACTAAATATTTAAAAGATAATAAAATGATGAATCATTCATGTCGCTTTGATGTGGTTGCTATTTTGGGTGAAGCTGGTGAGGATGTAAATCATATACAAAACGCATTTTAGTTATTTTTTAAACAGATTTTAAGTATTAAATTCAAACAAAGATGTAGTATATAAATAAAACAAAATTTTTGCATAAATTTGTTAAAAACACTTGCAAATAATTTTTATTTGTGTTATATTTTACTAGTTATTATTTGGCGGTCCGCTACGGTCCAATCGCAAGAACGTCAAAAAGGAGGTTACAATGAGCAATGTTATTGACCAAATTGAAAAAGAGCAATTAAGAAGCGACCTCTCTTCTTTTAATATTGGAGACACAGTCCGTGTATCGGTAAAAGTCAAAGAAGGGGACAAAGAACGTATTCAAGCTTATGAGGGCGTTGTAATTGCACGTAAAGGTTCTGGCGTTAAAGAAAACTTTACAGTTAGACGTGTTAGCTTTGGTGTTGGTGTTGAAAGAACATTCCCTATGCACAGCCCACGTATTGCTAGTATAGTAGTTACTCGTAAGGGTAGAGTTCGCCGTGCTAAACTTTATTACATTCGTGGTCTTTCTGGTAAAGCTGCTAAAGTTAAAGAAGTTAAATAGCACAAAACTTTATTTGTTTAATTTGAAACAAGCACAATAAAAAGGAATTCTAAATATTGAATTCCTTTTTTTATTTATACTTAAATTTTCTTTTTATCTTTGGATATATATTTCATTTTCAGAATTGATGTTTTGAATTTCATCCATTTCTAACAAGTGCCCGTCAATGGCAGAGCGGAATATTTTGCTTTCTTTAACTTGACAGCGAGAAATTCTAATCATATTAGTGAGAATTTGTCTTGGGTCGCCACCACATCCTCCAATAATTGTTTTATTAGTTTGCCCAAGAACGGTTTCTACATAAGGTAATTGCAAAAGCCTATATTTCAAAATTGCGTCAACAACCTTGTAATAAAAGTCATTAGATATTTCGTTTGCGTCATATTCAGTTATAAAATGCTGTTTTTCCTTATTGTTATCTTCTAAGCCAAACCACTTACACGAAGTGGCAAGTCCATTAACAAGGCTAACTCTATCTTTATTGCTGATAAATATAGAGCCAAGAACTGCAGGGCACATTTTCAAAGCCTGTAAATCGTCAATTCCATATTCCTTTTTTAAAAAGGTTTGAATTTGTTGAATTTGTAATTGAGATAAGGCTTTGGAGTTAAATGTTTCTGTGGAGTTGCCTGCATTTTCAAGTAAGCCAATCTTAGGGAATATATTGTTGTCAATGCAGAACTTTACTATATTATAGATGTAATCAATATTATCATTGCTTGCAACAATGCTGGCAGCCACTTGTGTGAAAGATGATTTGTTGTTTTTTGCAATAGCAGATAGGGTTGCTATATTTTTTTGCATTTGTGTATCAAGAGAGGCTGAAATGCGATAAGTTTTTTGTCTGTATGTAGAATCAAACGAATCAAGTTTAAAAATAACATTGTAAACACCTTTGTTAATAAGGTCAAAAAGTTCGTTGTCCATATGAATACAATTGCTAAAAGCAGAAACTTTTGCATTATAAAAATCTGCCATTCTTAATATGTCTTTAAAGTAGCCAATATTAGTAGGAGCAGTAGGTTCTCCTAAACCGCAAACGAAGATGTATTTAATTTTCCCTGTTTTTAACATTGCTTCAAGTTTGCGAAGATTCACTTCGCAAGTTTCACGATAAAGAGGTGTGTCGCAATAAACGCAACGTGCGTTGCAACCTCCACCAAGTTGAACATCAATACAAGAGATGTAACCACGTATTAATTCGTTTTCAACTTCCTCATTAATTTTTCTACTTAAAAGTTCATACTCCTTTATTGTGCTCATTAAATTTCTCCCTTTATATTAATAATAACATAATTTAAAGAAATTTGCAATATAATCGTAATTTTTAATATCTGCAGAAAATAGATGGTTAGAACAAATGTTTTATTATTTAGTTGACAAAATTTTCCAGATTATGGTAAACTTTTTGGCAGAGGTTATATGTTAGCAAAAGTTTTATCTTATGGATTAAATGGTATAACTGGTTATCCGGTTTATATAGAGTTAGATGTAAATGCAGGTTTGCCTAGCTATGATGTGGTAGGTTTGGCAGATACGGCAATTAAGGAAAGTAAGGCCAGGGTAAAAGCAGCTATAAAAAATAGCACTTTTAATTACCCTATAAATAAAATAATTGTAAATTTAGCCCCAGCAGACACAAAAAAAGAGGGCAGTATGTATGACCTTCCAATAGCACTAGGCATTCTTGCTGCTCAGCAAGTTATTACAAATAAAATGCTTGACGGATTTGTTGTGTTGGGTGAACTTAGTTTAAATGGTGAGATACGTAAACTAAATGGTATTTTACCAATGCTTATTAGCGCTAAACAAGCAGGTTATAATAAATTTATTATTCCAAGTGGTAATGCTCAAGAGGCTTCTTTTATAGACAAGGTTGAAGTTTACGCAGTAGATACTTTAAAGCAGGTTGTAGGCTTTTTTAAGGGAGAACAACAAATAGAAAAGTTAAACAATAAAACTTATGAAAGTACTTTAAAAGACCATAAATTTAATCACGATTTTGCTTATGTTAAAGGTCAAGCAAGTGCCAAGCGAGCAATGGAAATTGCGGCAGCTGGTGGTCATAACATAATATTAATAGGGCCTCCTGGTGCAGGTAAAACAATGCTTGCAAAATGTTTTCCGTCAATATTGCCAGATTTAACTTTTGAAGAAAGTTTAGAGGTAACAAAAATACATAGTGTTGCAGGTGTGTTAGATTCAAACACTGGTATAGTGGTAGAGCGTCCGTTTAGAAGTCCGCATCATACTTCAACTTTAATTGCACTTACAGGAGGTGGGCAAAAGGCTAAACCGGGAGAGATAAGCCTTGCGCATAATGGAGTTTTGTTTTTAGACGAAATGCCAGAGTATAGCCGTAACACAATAGAAACTTTGCGTCAACCTATGGAAGATGGCTTCATTACTGTTGCGCGTAACTCCACAACTGTGCAATACCCAGCAAATTTTATCTTGGTTGCTAGTATGAATCCATGCCCTTGCGGCTATTATGGTAGCACAACGCACGAGTGTAAATGTTCGCCAGCCAGTATTCATAAATATCTATCTAAAATTAGCGGTCCGTTATTAGATCGCATAGATTTACACATAGAAGTTGATAGCATAAATTACGAAGATTTATCGCAAGCCACATTAGAAGAAAGTAGTGCAAAAATAAAACAACGTGTAGATACTGCGCGCAAACTGCAGTTAAACAGGTTTAAAGATTGCGGTGTTTATTCTAATGCAAAGATGAACGAAAAAGAGTTTAAAAAGTATTGCGCATTAAATAAAGAATGCACAGATTTATTAGAAGTTGCATTTAAAAAATTACACCTTTCTGCTCGCGCTTACAATAGAATACTTAAAGTTGCACGCACAATAGCAGATTTAGACGGTAAAGAAAATATAGAAAAAGTGCATTTAATGGAAGCAATACAATATCGCAGTTTAGATAAAAAGTTTACGGTGTAAAATGTTTGTTGAAGATAAAAATATTATTTGGTTAGACTTGTTTCCATTTTTAACCTATCAAAAAAGAGTTAAATTATTAAATATATTTCCTAAAGATAAAGATATTAGGAAATTGTTTTTGAGTGAACCAAAAGTAAAAGAAATAGTTACCGAACAAGAGTTTATTAAAATGTCTAATTTGTTGGAAGAGGACAAACTAGATAGAATTATTGAGCGGAATTTAAATGAGGGTATAGAAATGGTTACAATAAATGACGATAGATACCCAAAATTGTTAAAAGAAATTTCAACTCCGCCATTATGTTTATATTGTAAGGGTAATTTACAATTATTAAACACTTTGTGTGTAGGTGTAGTTGGTAGCCGAAAAATTACAGATTACGGCGTAATTGTAACAAAGCAATATTCAAAGGCTTTGGCAATAGCAGGTGTTACAGTTGTGTCTGGCATGGCAAACGGAGTAGATACCGTCGCACATAAAACGGTGCTAGAAAATAATGGTGCAACCATTGCAGTGCTTGCGGGTGGTTTTCATTATATTTACCCAGCAAACAATTATGCTTTATCTAAAAAGCTTGCAGAAAACAACTTGCTTATAACAGAAAACAATCCAGATATACAACCTTTAACTTACTATTTCCCAATAAGAAATAGGATTATTGCGGGTTTAAGCAAGGCCGTTTTAATTACTGAAGCAGGGCTAAAAAGTGGCTCGCTTCACACAAAAGATTATGCACTAGAGTATAATAGGGACATTTTTGCTGTCCCTGGTCAAATAAACTCTCCAATGAGTGAAGGAACTAATAGAATTATAAAAGAATTTCAGTCAAGTATCACATTAAGCCCTGAAGATCTGTTACAATCACTCGGCATAAAAAATGAAAAAATTGAAAAAAAGGTGGTAAATCAACTTGACTTTAATTCTCAACTTGTTTTAGATTATATAAAGTTTGAGAAAAAAACTTTTCAACAAATAGCCGATTATACCAAACTTCCAATTCAGCAATTGAATTCACTTTTAACCGAACTTGAAATGGATGGAATTATTGAAAAATTGGCAAATAACAGTTATATAATGTGCTAAAGGAGTGCTATGAAGTTAGTATTTATTGAAGGTCCTGGTAAAGAAGAATCTATAAAAAAGTATTTAGGTAGTGAATATAGAATATTCCCAACAAAAGGTCATGTTAGAGATTTACCCGCTAAAAGGTTTGCCATAGACATAGATAACAACTTTGAACCAACATACGAAATTATTCCTGATAAAAAAGCTTTAGTAGAAAATATGAAAAAACTAGCTGAAAAGGCAGATGCAATATATTTAGCAAGCGACCCGGACCGTGAAGGAGAAGCTATTGCATGGCATATTGCAACAATTTTAGGGTTAGACAAAAATGCACCAGTGCGCACAGCTTTTAACGAAATTAGTAAAAAAGCAGTTAATGAAAGCATTCAAAATCCAAAACCAATTAATTTAGATTTGGTAAATGCCCAACAAGGCAGACGTGTGTTAGATAGAATTATGGGTTATAAATTAAGCCCGTTACTTTCTAAAAAAATACGTGGCAAGTTAAGTGCTGGCCGTGTTCAATCTGTAACATTAAAATTAGTTGTAGATAGAGAAAAGGCAATTCAAGCCTTTGTTCCAGTAGAGTATTGGACAATTTCTGCAGACCTTAATAAAAACAAACAAAAGTTTAAAGCAGACTTAGTTCAGTTTGAAGATAAAAAGTGCGAAATCCACAATGAGGAAGAAGCGCAAAATGTTTTAAAAGCAATAGAAAATGCAGAATATAAAGTTGCTTCAGTTAAAAGACAAATAAAACCTTCTAAACCACCTGCACCATATATTACAAGTAGTTTGCAACAAGACGCTTTAAGTAAATTAAAAATGCAATTATCTGCATTTACTCGTTGCGCACAATCTTTATATGAAGGCGTTAATATAGAAGGCGAGGGAAAAACAGCACTTGTAACTTATATAAGAACAGACTCTACACGTGTTAGTAAAGACGCACAGTTTATGGCACGTGATTATATTATAGATAAGTATGGTAAAGAATACGCGCCAAATGGATTTAACGAGTTTGCAAGTAAAAAATCTGCACAGGATGCGCACGAAGCAATCCGTCCAATTAACTTAAAACTTACACCAGAAAGTTTAAAAGGCAAGATTGAAGACCAATATTTAAAACTATATACATTAATATTTAATCGCTTTGTAGCCAGCCAAATGAGTTGGGCACAATACGATAGTTTATCTGTAGATATTGTTGCTAATAATTATAAATTCCGTTCTTCTGGAAGAGCGTTGGTTTTTGACGGCTGGACAAAAGTGGTAAAACCAGCAGACGAAGAAAAGAATGGTATTAATATTCCAGACCTTACAGAGGGCGACATTGTTGAAAAAGAAAAATTAAATAGCGAACAAAAATTTACAAAACCTCCAGTTAGATTTACAACGTCGTCTTTAACTGACGAAATGGAAAAACAAGGTATTGGGCGTCCTTCTACCTTTGCTGCAACAATTATGACTTTATTTAATCGTGCATATATTAAAACAGAAAAGAATGCACTTGTGCCAACCGAGTTGGGCATTCAAGTAACTGATTATTTAGAAGAATATTTTAAAACAGCAATGGACATAAAGTTTACTGCAGACATGGAAAAACAACTAGACGAAGTAGAAACAGGCGAAGTTAAATGGCAAGAAATTGTTAAAGATTTCTATACCGATTTTAGCAAGCAACTAGATTATGCAAGCACGCAGTCTGGTGTTACTCTTCCTAAATCTGAACCAGTGCCAAGTGAATTTAAGTGCGATAAATGCGGAGCTATGATGGTTTATCGTGACGGCAAATTTGGTAAGTTCTTGGCTTGTTCAAATTTCCCAGAATGTAAAAATACTCGCAATATAAAAGAGGCACAAAACAATATAACAGATACCGGAATATGCCCTAAATGTGGTGGGGTTGTAAGTGCAAAATATAGCAAGCGTGGCAAACTATTCTTTGGTTGTGATAACTACCCAAAATGCGACTTTATTTCTTGGGAGTTGCCTTTAACCGAAAAGTGCCCGCAATGCGGTTTTAACCTAAACAAAAAATATAATGCAAAAGGCGTAGCAACAATTGTTTGCTCTAATAAAGGTTGCACCTATGTTAAAGATTAATGTTATTGGTGCTGGGCTTGCAGGTAGCGAGTGTGCATTAACACTTGCCAATTTGGGTTATACTGTTAACCTATACGATATAAAAACCAAGGCAAGAACGCCTGCTCATCATAGCACAGATTTTGCAGAGATAGTTTGTAGTAATTCATTAAAAAGTGATGATGAACTGACTGCATCTGGCTTGTTTAAAAGAGAATTAACTATGCTAAATAGCAACTTGCTAGAAGTTGCATATAAACATAAGGTTCCTTCAGGTTCAGCCCTTGCTGTTGATAGGGAGGCTTTTGCTAAAGAAATAACAGAAAAATTAAAAAACAATCCTAATATTAAAATATATTGTGAAGATGTTGCCAATTTTGATAACAATGCAATAACCGTAGTTGCAACTGGGCCTTTGTCTACCACAAATATGTGCAATGCCTTAAAGAATGTTTTAGGTGAGGATTTTTTATATTTTTATGATGCTGCCGCGCCAATAATTAGTGCAGAAAGTATAGATATGGATGTTGCTTTTTTGGCTTCTCGCTACAATAAGGGCGATGCAGATTACATAAATTGCCCAATGGACAAGGATGAATACACTGCGTTTTATAATGAACTTGTTAATGCAGAAGTTGTTCAACTTCATAATTTTGAAAAACAACACATATTTGAAAGTTGTATGCCAGTAGAAATTATGGCAAAACGTGGTTATGACGCTTTAAGATATGGTCCGTTAAAACCTGTTGGTATAACAAACCCGCACAAAAAAGATAAAGCATTTGCTGTTATTCAGTTGAGAAAAGAAAACAAATATGCTACAATGTATAATATGGTTGGTTTTCAAACTAATTTAACTTTTCCGGAACAAAAAAGAGTTTTTAGGATGATACCAGGCTTACAAAATGCAGAATTTTTGCGTTATGGTGTGATGCACACAAATAATTTTATAAACTTTCCAAAATGCTTGGATGTTTATTCTAGATTAAAAACAGACAATAATATATTTATTGCTGGGCAATTAAGCGGTGTTGAGGGTTATGTTGAAAGTATTGCAAGTGGGCTATATGTTGCGCTTAATATAGATAGGCAAATTAAAGGCAAACAATTAATAAACTTTTCTGCTAACACTATAATTGGTGGACTATACAATTATTTGGTTAACGCAAACAGCACAAATTTTCAACCAATTAATGCTAATTATGGAATACTTAATCCCATAACAGAAAAAAACAAACAGTTGAGAAATGAACAATATTTAAAACGTTCGTTGGCTGAAATTGAACAAATTGTAAATTTATTAAAGGAGTAGTTATGGAACAATTTAGAGGAACAACAATCGTTGCAGTAAAACGTGATGGTAAAACTGTTATTGCTGGCGATGGTCAAGTTACCATGGGTAAAGAGGTTATTTTTAAATCAACAACTCGTAAGGTTCGCAGATTATACGATGATAAGGTTGTTGTTGGTTTTGCTGGTGGCACAGCAGATGCTTTTGCTTTGTGTGAGGAATTTGAAAAATTGCTTAACAAGTTTAGTGGCAGCTTAATGCGTAGTGCAGTAGAGTATGCAAAAAATGTTCGCAGTGGTGGGCATGCCAATGCAGAAGCTTTAATGATTGTTGCAGATAAGTCTACCTTACTTATAGTTAGTGGTGTTGGCGATGTAATAGAGCCCGATGATGGCATTTGTGCAATAGGCAGTGGTGGCAATTACGCTTTGTCTGCTGCTAAAGCCCTTATTAAAAACACAAATTTATCAGCAAGAGAAATTGCTGTAAAATCTATGGAAATTGCAACAGAAATTTGCGTATTCACTAACGGTAATTACGTAATAGAAGAGGTGTAATTATGATGACATGTAAAGAAATTGTAAAAAACTTAGACGCGTATATTGTAGGTCAAGATAAAGCAAAACGTGCTGTGGCCATTGCTTTGCGTAATAGATATAGACGTAGTAAATTGCCTCGTGAACTAAAAGATGAAATAACACCAAAAAATATAATATTAAAAGGTCCAACTGGGGTTGGTAAAACAGAAATTGCACGTAGATTGGCAAAACTTGTTAATGCACCTTTTATTAAGGTGGAAGCAACAAAGTATACAGAAGTGGGTTATGTTGGTCGTGATGTAGAAAGTATGATTAGAGACCTTGCCGAGGTTGCTGTTCGTATAGTTCGTAATGAAAAAACACAACAAATTAAAGATAAAGCAATGATAATTGTAGATAAAAAAATCACAGACATTCTTTATCCTTTAAAGAAAGCGGGTAAACCAGATGCTGTTGATACCGAAGTTTTTAGACAAAAATTTTATGAAGATTATAAAAACGGAAAGTTTGACAATGAAAACATTGATGTAGATGTTAAAGAAGCACCTAAACAAATTAACCTTATGGATGGTGCGGGTGCTGAAATTAATATTGGTCAAATTATTGGCGGAGCAATAAAAGGCCCTCGTAAAATGAAACGTATGACAGTAGAACGTGCAAAAGAAGTTTTACTAGAAGAAGAATGTGAAAAGATGATAGACCCAGACAATATTAATAAGGAAGCTATTTTCCGCGCTGAGCAAGAGGGTATTATCTTTATAGATGAAATAGACAAAATTGCAGCTAAGAAAAATAACGGGCAGGATGTTTCTCGTGAGGGTGTTCAAAGAGATATTCTTCCAATAGTTGAAGGTAGTGTGGTAAACACTAAGTATGGTCCAATTCATACAGATTATATTTTATTTATTGCAGCAGGGGCATTCCATATTTCTTCTGTTAGCGATTTAATCCCTGAACTTCAAGGGCGTTTCCCTATACAAGTAGAATTAAACAGCCTTGGTAAAGAGGATTTCAAAAAGATATTAACTATACCTCAACATTCTGTAACCGAACAATATAAGCAATTGTTAAAGGTAGATAATGTTAATTTAACCTTTGCTCCAGATGCTATTGATATTATTGCAGAGTTGGCAGAAGAGGAAAATGATTCTCACGAAAATATTGGTGCAAGAAGATTACAGACAATTTTAGAATTGTTATTAGAAGATATTTCCTTTAATGCAAGTGATAATAATCCTGTAGTAGAAGTTAAAATAGATAAAAACTTTGTAACTAATGCTATGAAAGATATTATTCATACTCATGATTTTAAGAAATACGTGTTGTAGTGTGTTATATTAAACTAATACACAATATGTAGAGATTGTTTTTAATGGATTTTTTAGATAGATTTCATATAATGTTAAATGAAAAACAGATAAAGCGCAAAGCAAATGCTCAAATAATAGTTTTTGGTGTGGGCGGTGTTGGCAGTGCGCTTTGTCATTTTTTGGTGCGTTCAGGTATTTACAATTTAGATATTGTAGATTATGATACTATTGATATTACAAATGTTAATCGTCAACTTGTGGCAAATCACACAAATATTGGCAAACTAAAAGTTGAAGAACTAAAAAATCAATTATTAAATATTAATCCAAAATTAAATATTAATATTTATCCTATAAAATATAGTCAGCAAACGGCATTGGAAATAAACTTGTTAAAATACGATTATATTTGTGATTGTATAGATGATGTATCTGCAAAAAAATTATTAATATTAAATGCTAAAGAATTAAATAAAAAAATAATTTGTGCAATGGGGGCAGGTAATAGATACAGTGAGAGTCCTCAATTTGAAATAGCAGACATTTTTAAAACCAGCTATGACCCTCTTGCAAAGATTATTCGTAAATTTTGTGCCGATTCGGGCATAAAAAAACTTACTGTTTGTTATACTAAGCAAAAAGCACAAAAAATTGATTGCAAAAAAATAGGAAGTGTGGTATACTATCCAATAGATATGGCATGCAAAATGTGTGCAAAAGTTATTAATGATATTATGGAGGAAGCATGAAAAATATAAAACAAGAAGAATTTGATGATATAATAAATAAAGATGAGCTTACCGTTGTTGATTTTTATGCAACTTGGTGTATGCCTTGCCGTATGTTAAGGCCAATATTAGAAAAAATAGAGGAAGAACGCAAAGAAATTAAGTTTTATGAATTGGATGTTCAAGAATGTGAACAAATTGCTATGCGTTATCGCATTTTTAGTGTGCCAACTATAGTTTGCTTTAGAAATGGAAAAAAAATTGATAGTTTAGTAGGTGCTAATCCATATGAAGAAGTTGTTTCTTTTCTAGACCGTGCAGCAAACACAAAAATAGACTAAATTTAAGTGCATATTTGCACTTTTTTTATATAAATTAATTATAATAAGTTAAAATTTAACTATTGACAAAAAAATGTCGGTGTGTTAAAATAAATTTGGAGAGATCGGAAGAGCGTCGTGTAG
>CANDFN010000017.1 GCA_947384015.1 uncultured Clostridia bacterium
TTATGGTGACTGGAGTTCAGACGTGTGCTCTTCCGATCTAAAAAAGCGGTAATTCACCGCTTTTTGTTTATTTTACAACCTGTTTTAGATTATCACTTGCCCTAAAGGTTGGGGTTTTACGGGCAGATAACATTTGAGTTTTGCCTGTTTTAAAACTATACATCTGTTTTGGTTTCTTTTCGCTTATCTTAAACTTTCCAAAATTGCTTAATGTTACACTATCGCCATGTTTCAGCGCATCTTTAATAACATCAATAATTGTGTCTAAGCAAAGTTTACAATCCTTTTTTGTTAACCCAGATTTATTGTTTAATTCGGCTATAAATTCATTTTTATTCATATAATCCTCCAAAACTATAGTTTCCAATGACAGAAGTTTTAAACAAATTTAACAAATCTTATATTTAAAATAGGCATTTTCTTTTTTATTAAACACATTAAGTTTAAAAATACTATAGCAATAAAGCAATGCAACGATAATTAACGCTAGTAAGAAATTTAATTTTCCAACCACTACACTATTTAACAACAAAACGCAAGCTGCCATAACAATATTTATTAATAAAATCTTAATAGAAGGGGTAATATTACATCTAACCCTCTTTTTTATGCTTATATAATTTAAAAGCATAACAACAAAATAACAAATGGTATTACCTAATGAAAGTGCATAGATATTAAACATCTTGGTTGGCATAAGAGCCAATTCTATTATAAACTTAAACAAAACTGCTATGCTTAAATTTTTAACCGTTACCCTTCTGCACTCCATTGCTTGTAACGAAGATGATAAAACCTGATTAATTGCCAAAAACAGAATTCCAACACCAGAAATTTGCAATAGCAAACCTGCAATATCCAAACCGCCAGCATTTGAATTCATAAACCTTCCGCCATACAAAATTAGCAACAATTGCTTTGGAACAACTAAAAATAATAACACACAAGGCAAGGTTAAAATAATAACAATTTTAATTGCAAGGTTTAGTTGTGTTTGTTTGTTTTTAGATTGTCTATTTATGCAAGGCAAAAGCACACTAGCTATTGCAAAAGAAAAGATTGTAGGCAAACCAATTAAACTTCCAACTGCACCACTTTCTAGCCCATACATAAAAATAGCATCCGCCTTGGTAAAATTAAAGGCAAGTAAATTTACAACTATTAAACTATCAACAAAACCAGCGACAGGCAAAAGAACATTTGTAAAAGTTATTGGCAATATGTCCCGCATAATTTCTTTAAAAGGAACATCTTCGCCCTTTGCAGTTTTTCTTTTCCGCAAAAAGAAAAGTAAAATTAAAAGTGCAACAACCTCGCTTACCACAATAGCAACCATCGCACCTATTATTGCACTAAAGATACTAACCTTAACAAGCATTAAACTTAACGCCAGCCCAAGCACCAATTTTACAAACTGCTCTGCAATATTAGAAAGTGCACTAGGGGTAAATTGTTTTCGCCCCTGAAAGATTCCTCTTAAAACACTGCACACACCAACTACAATTATTGTGGGTGCTAAAATTAAATAACAAATTGCTAAACGCTGTTCACCTTGCAAACGCGCTAAAAGTTTACTAAAAATTACCAATAAGGCAGAAAGCGTAAGTGAAATAGAACAGGTAAAAATTAAACACTTTTTTATTACGCTAGCTTGATTGTCTGGATGCTTTGCAATAACTTTAGATATAGCCATTGGTATACCTGCCGTTGCAATAACCACACAAAGTGAATAAAGCGGAAAAATTAACTGATAAAGGCCAATACCAACACCGCCCAAAATTCGTGTAAGCACAATACGATAAACTGCACTAAATACTTTTGCCAGCACTCCACCAACCGACAACATCAACGCACCAGACAACATCCCTTTGTTTTGCATAACATATTTTTTGCTATATTGTTAAATTTATTTTGAAAATTAACACTTTTTTATTATAATTTAATTATGCAAAGCAAAAAAGACGCAAAATTTATAGTTAAGGACAAGAAAATTAAGTTTAAAAATTTTATTTATGCACTAGCTCCTATGGCCGGCGTTACCGATTTTGCCTTCCGTAAAATTTGTGCAGATTTTGGTGCAGATATGGTTGTTACAGAAATGATTAGCTTAAAAGCTTTAAGCAACAATTCTGCAACTACATCAAAAATGCTTAGGGAAGAAAGCGAAGCAATTCGTTGTTGCCAAATTTTTACACACGAAGCGGACATCATTCCAACAACAATAAACTCTGCTTTGTTTAACAATTTTGATATTATAGATATAAACTGCGGTTGCCCCGCCCCAAAAATTGTAAAAAACAAAGACGGCAGTGCCATGATGAGCAATTTAGAAAACACCAAAAAAGTTATAAGCAGTTTAGTAACAAATAGCAACAAGCCTATATCTGTAAAATTTAGGCTAGGCATAAATGGTATAAACAATTATTTAGAGTTTGCAAAAATGTGCGAAGAATGTGGCGTTAGCTTTTTAACCCTCCATGCGCGAACAAAAGAACAAGGCTATGCTGGCGTTGTAGATAGAGAGGCTTATAAAAAATTAGTAGACACTGTGCAAATACCGGTGTTTTGGAGTGGCGACATCCTTACAAAGCAAGATGTAGAATATGCCAAAAGCATAGGTTGCGCGGGTGTTATGATTGGGCGCGCCAGCCTAGGAAACCCTGAAATTTTTGCAAGCCTAAAAAGCATTAAACCCACATATACAAAAAAGCAAGCAATTATTAATCATTTAAATTTATTAAAAACTTATTTTAAAACCGAAAGAACACTTGTTGCCTACTTTAAAAAACATTTGATGTGGTATGTAAAAGCAACACAAAATGCAACACTTACAAAGCAAAAAATTTTAGAGTTCTCAACACTTAAAGAAATAGAAGATTTAATAGAACAGTTATAAAGGAAAAAATATGAAACACTTTAGTAAAAACGACCAAGGCTTTACCTGCATAGTTTGCGGAGCACAGGTTGAGCCGTTGGGTTACTCTTCTCGTGACCATTGCCCAAAATGTTTACACTCTTTACATATAGACATAAACCCAGGCGACAGATTAAACACTTGCCTTGGAATATTAAAACCTATAAGTATTACAACAAACAGTAAAAAAGGCTATATAATAAATTATCGTTGTGATAAGTGCGGAAAACTTCATAACAACCGCGCCGCCACAGACGATAAGCAATCGTTAATCTTTGCACTTATGAATGGCACTTACGACGAAACACTAAAAAAGATGTTGCACTAATTGCAACATCTTTTTTTATTAAACGTTAAAGCCGAAATCTACTACACCTAAACGTTTTGCAAGCTTAACATTTTTGCCATGCTCTCTTTTTATGTTCTTTTTGGCACGCTCTTCACTTGTTCTAGTTTCTCTAACAGATTCAATAGCAAGTCTAAAATATTCTATTAATTGAGTATCATTTGTTAACACAATCATGCGGTTCATTAATTGTTCAACATATTCATAAGCTTTTTCATCCGCATCTTGCTCTGCTGCGTGTAAATATTCATTGCTACTAGCTAAACGAACAACTAATTTTGATAGCTTTTTAGTATTTTTTCTATTTGCATACTTGTCTGCAAGGGCTTCAATAGCTTTACGTTCTCTATCCAAATCAAATTCTAAACTTGGTTGTTGTATGCTTTGCACTATGTGTTGAGTTTCATGCGCACAAAGAATCATTGTAAATGCATAAGAAAATGCACCTGTTGCCAAAGACCAAGTTCTATCTACAGAAACATTAAAGCCTGTTTTGCCAACTCTCTCCACATCTGCGTAATGGTCTAATGGTTTATCTACTATAAAGTTAACTTTATATTTAGAGCCATCTATGCTATTTAGTCTAAAAATCCATTCTCTAAAATTGTTAAAGAACTCTTGAGTTTCTGTTGGGCTTATAACTTTATCTTTAACCATGTTTTTAAAATGGTTTAACATATTAGCTTCAATTTTATCTTTTGATAATTCATAAATTTCTTTCATCAATAACCTACCTTTTTCGACATTTTAACACAAATATAAAATTTGTCAATAGGGTTTAAAATTTTAATTGCAAAAAATTTTATTGTGTGCTAAACTCTTGTTATGGATATAAAAAGATTAATTTCAGATAGCGTTGATTTTGATAATCTTAACGCTTATGACCTACTTTTAGAAAGTTCTTCACCAGACAAGGGAGATTATTGTTTACCATGCTTTACTTTAAGCAAAATTTTGCATGACAACCCTAACAACATCGCAAATAAAGTAAATTCATCAATAAAACCACATAAATTTATTGAAAAAACAGAGGTTGTTGGCGGTTATATAAACTTCTTTTTAAACAAGCAAACTATTGCCCAAGAAGTTTTAAATAATTTTAACGATACTAATTTAAAGTTAACTATTGGAAACAATCAAACAGTTTGTATTGACTATTGCAGCCCTAACCTTGCCAAATATTTGCACATTGGTCACTTAAAAACAACAATTATTGGTGAAAGTTTGGCTCGTATTTTTGAACAATGCGGTTACAAGGTAAAAAGATTAAATTTTGTTGGCGACTATGGAACTCCGTTTGGAATGATGATTTATGGCATATTAAACTGGGGAAGCATAGAAGATGTTAAAACACGCGGAAATGAAGCCTTGCAAGAATATTATGTTCGTTTTAATAAAGAGGCCGCTGAAGACGAAAGTTTATTACAATCTGCGCGCGACATATTTCAAAAAATAGAGCAAAAAGATGCTGAAATCTACCCAATTTATCAACTAATTTTAGATATAGCACTAAAAGACGCAAAAAACATGTTTAACACATTGGGTGTTCATTTTGATGACTATCGTGGCGAAATGTATTACAACCAGTTTGTGCCACAAGCTATAGAGCTTTTAAAAAATAAAAAATTGTTAACATTAAGTGAAGATGCACAGATTGTGGACCTATCTGTCTACGACATGTCACCTGCCGTTATTTTAAAAAAGGATGGAACCACTCTTTATATAACAAGAGATATAAGTGCAATCATTTCTCGTTATAACGAATATAAATTTGATAAAATATTATATGTTACAGATGTGGCACAATCATTACACTTTAAACAGCTTATAAAGATTATAGAGCTTTTAGGTTACGATTATTATTCTGGCACAGAACATGTGCCTTATGGTCGTTTTAGTTTACCAGACGGAAAGATCAGCTCACGCCGAGGCAAACAGGCTGTGTTGGTAGACTTAATAGAATACATTAAGCAAAAAGCAGAAGCTGTTATAGAAAACCGAACCTTTAACATAGAAAATCCAACCGATGTAGCATCTAAGGTTGCACGTGCAGTGCTTAACTTTAGCGTATTAAAGGTGGAACGCACAAAAGACTGTGTTTTTGATATAGAAAAAGCCTTTTCTTTTGACGGCGAAACTGCACCTTATATGCAATACACCTACACCCGTCTTGAAAGCATTTTAAGAAAATTTGATAACGACAGCTGCAAGGCCGATTACTCTTGTTTTAATACCGAAGCATTTAGCCTTGTTAAAATGATAAATAATTTTACCAACACCATTACAACAGCATTAGCCAAACGAGACCCAAGCATACTTGCAAACCGCTTAATGGATTTATGTAAAACATTTAACAAATTCTATGTAAGCACAAAAGTGCTAGACGGAAACCCTAACACTACAAAAGCAAAAATTGAATTGGTAAAGGCTTTAAAAACAACCTTAAAGGTTGGATTTAACTTAATTTGTATAGACACATTAAAAGAAATGTAAAAAACCCAGCAAATCTGGGCTTTTTTATTATTTTAATAAATTGTTTACACCTTCTACATTAACATTAACTGCTACATCTTCTACACCATTGCGTGTAACTTTAAAGGTCAGTTTACTATTAGTTCTAACCTTTAATAATAAATCGTCAATTTGATAAGATGCTGTAATTTTATATTCGTTACTGTTATCTATAATAACGCCAGTAATGATGTCGTCAACTTGTAAGCCACTATTAAACAATACTCCGTTAGACAACCCCACAACTGTTACATTATAACTTAACTTACCTGTTGTTTCGTCAAAGTCGGCATAAACATCTTTTAATGTTGCACCCATATCTTTTACTGTGAATGCTTTTACTGAATATCTAACACCATTAGCCAATAAGTTTTCCACACATGGTTTTACCATATCTATAGGCAATGCATAACTCCAGTTATCTCCAGAATTAGAGCCAGCATTAATAATACCCACTAACTCTCCTTTTGTGTTAAATAATCCGCCACCAGAGTTGCCACCATAAATAGCATTATCTATTCTCATAACCCTAAATGTATGAACCATATTGTCTGCAGGCATTTCGTCAATATCAATCTCTTCACTACAAACAGACACTATACCTTTGGTAACGCTAATTCCAAAGCCAGAAGGCCCTCCTATTGCATAAACTTCATCAAGCAAACTATAATCTGTTGCAAAAGTAGCTTCGCATGCGTCTTTATTCATTGCAAGCAAGTCGGCAGTTTTTACCTTAACAAGTGCCAAGTCGTGGTCTACAGAATAAGCTACACATGTAGCACTTACCCCGCCATCAAACTCGTAAGCTGTGTAGTAATACTCACCTTCAGCCTCATCCCCGTATATTACTTTAGAATCTCTAATATAATAGGTGCTATTTTCATAACCATATGGATAAAGCATAATTTCTTCTGGTAACTTGTTTGCATCTGTGCTTGTATAACAAGTAACAACATGGCTATTAGTTATTATATAACTATATTCTGTTTCCATTTTATAAACAACACCAGAACCCGCATAAATTTCGTAACCATTATAATAGTGAGGAAGTGTCATTCCATATTTATTTACTGTTTCGTAAGAATCTCTAACATGAAAGGCTGTATAAATACTAACAGAGTTATTCATTGCAGAATAGATATTTAATTTAGTTGGAGTTAGATCTTCCTCATTATTTGTTGCAATATAAGCCTTTAAAAACTCTTTATAATTCTCGTCCGAATTGGTTTGGTAAATACCAGCATCTACACATGCTTCAAAAATATCGCGCAATGTTATTTCAGCATCTTTACCATTTTCCACTGATATAGTAGAAGTTCGGCCATCCGAATATTTTACTGTATAAATAGAAGTATTGCCATTTACACCAGTGTATTCTATACTGCTAACATAAACTTCTGCACATCCGCCCAAAAATAATAAACAAGGTAGAATAAATGCTAAAAGTAAAAGCAGAATAACTCTCTTTATGTTTTTAGATTTTGTTTGTTGCATCAAATCCTCCGTATTATATTTTATTATAGCATAAATAAAAATTATTTATATATATTTTTTTGCACAAATTGCAAAAATATGTCTTATACAAGCCAAACCTTCACTAGATATTGTATGTTTATCTATAAAAAAGTATAAAGAATAAAATTTATTTGTCAAAATCTACCAAAAGTGTTAAACTACCAATAAGATGGACGAAAAGATTAACATACATAAAGGTCATAGGCAAAGGTTAAAAGAAAAAGTTAAAAATAACGGTATCTCATCCTTATCTAAACATGAAGTTTTAGAATTGCTTTTAACTTACACCATTCCTCAAAAAGACACTAACGCATTAGCACACGAACTTATAAATCAGTTTGGAAGTTTTTCTAGCGTATTAGATGCCAGTTACGAAGAATTGTTAAAAGCCGATGGCGTAGGTAATGAAACTGCATTATTCTTGTCAATGCTTCCAAACGTTTTTGAAGTCTACAAAGCAAATAAAACCGAAACTAAAATAAGAACAATAAAAAATACTGAAGACTGTATTATCTATTTTAGACAAAACTTTGAGGTGCAAAATAACGAATGCTTTTATTTGGTTTGTATGAACAAATTAGGTAAACCTATAAAAACAATAACAATTAAAGGTTCTACCGATCATAATATTAGTTTAAATATTAGAGAAATTACAGAAAAGATTAATAGTGTAAATACATTTGCTGTGCTTATGTATCACACTCATCCAAAGGGCAAGGTTTTACCTAGCGAAGCAGATTTATCTGCAACACAAAACATTATCAATATTTGTGCGTTATTAAACATAGTGTTTTGTGATCATTTAATTTTTAACGAGTATACTCATTTATCTCTTGCATGTGCTGGCTATCTTGATAAAATGTTTAAGCAGGTTATAGAAGCCCTACCAAACATTTCTAGCAAACATATTAGATTTCAGCAAAAATCCAATTTTGAATATAAGGACGTGCAAGAATAACATGGAAAATTACGAATTAGAAATAAAAAAGTCACGCTTTATTGCTTATAGATACGAATTAAATTCTTTAAATGATGTAAGCGAAATTTTACAAAATTTAAAAAAACAACATAAAAAATGTAATCATATTTGTTATGCTTATGTATATTCTAAAGAAGTTGTAAAAGAGATAGCATATGACGACAAAGAACCAAACGGCACTGCAGGCTACCCCATTTTAAATGTTATAAAAAAGAAAAATCTAACCAACACCATGGTTGCTGTAGTGCGTTATTTTGGTGGAATTAAACTTGGTGCTGGCGGGCTTACCCGCGCCTACACAAAAGCCTGTGCCGGCGTTTTAAACAGTTAGCATGTTAACAAAAGTCATTTTAACCAATAACCATATAATAAACTGTTAATTACTACAAATAAAAAAGGATTGTTAGTTCAATCCATTTTTTATTTTACTTTTTATTAAAATATTCTATAGCACCAAGCCTATCTACAACATAACCAGTTGCTAATGCGTTAGGCCCTGTGTGACAAGCAATAAATAATGGTAATGGAGCATCTGCAAAGAAAGGTATATCTATAAAAGCTCCTTTTACATCGTTCTTCCAATCTTCAATAACCTGGTCAGCCAAATCTTCCACACTATGGGCAATTGAAACATATATTTTACCCTCTTTTGCTTCTTGTGGAAATCTTTCTTCAATTTCCTTTCTGGTTGCTTGAAGCATTTTAGCACGTGCTTGACGCATAGACATAACTTTTGCATAAGCGTCCAATTTCCCGCCATGAATTTGTAATATAGGTTTAATGTTTAAAAGTGTACCAATAGCTGCGGCTGCAGGTGTTACACGTCCACCTTTTTTTAAATATTTTAAAGTGTCTACCGCTATGTAAATTCCATTTTCTGTTTTGGTTTGTTCTAAATACTCTTTAATTTCTTTAGCGGATTTTCCTTCTTTAATTAAGAAAGCCGCTTGATAAATTTGAATTTTATTTGTAAATGAAACACGTTGATTATTTGCAACAAAAACTTTCCCTTCAAATTCTTCATCATGGCTAGCATTAATGGCAGTGTTGCAAGCTTCGCTTAAACCGCTAGATAGTAGAACATAAATAATTTCATCATATTCTTTTAAAACGTCTCTCCATGCATCTTTAACCATTTCTATGCTTGGTTGAGAAGTGCTTACGTTTGTTTTTTTATCGCGTAAAAAAGTGTAAAATTGTTCGTAAGTCATGTTTTTGCCTTCGTAATATTCCTCATCGTTAACAACAAAACCGATTGGAACTAATTTTGCAATATTTAGTTTATTTATTTCCTCAGCTGTTAAACTTGCAGAATTGTCTATAACAAGTGCTACTTTTTTCATTTTTTCTCCTTATCTTAAATTGTAATATCTTTTTTATTATAATAAAAAACCGCCCTATAACAAAGCAAAATCCCGTTCAAAACAAATTTTGTTTAACTTTAAGCAAAATAATAGACATTTCTTGACTTTTGTGTTTATATTTTATAGCATATAAGTATGAGAACAGAATATAAAAACGCAATAGCCACCAAAAGAAAAATAGAAATGACTTATCTACGTCTTATGGCAGAAGGCAAAGAAAACTTTTCCGTAACCGACATTGTTAACCTAGCAAAGATAAATCGCGGAACATTTTATTTACACTTTAACAACAAACAAGAAGTGGACAATGCAATATATCAAGAGCTTTCATTAAAATTTAAAGCAATAGAAAACAACTTAAGAATGTCTGATATTGACAAAGCCCCAGAAAGTGTTTTAAACCAAATTAACCAAATAATTAAGCAGGATTTAGAATTTTTTAAATTAGTTGTTGCAGCAAGTGCTAATGAAAGCCTTTTTGACCTAATTAAAACCACAATTTTATCTATAATAAATAATAACTTTAAAGTGATGCAATACATTTTTAATATGGAACGATTTACAATGGTTTGCCAATATATTGTTGGAGGAATTTTAAACACATATAAAGCATGGTTTAACAAGCAAATAACTTGTAGTTTAGACGATTTATCTGCTTACATTTCTCGCCTAATAAGGGACGGTTTAAAAGGATGTATACGCTATGATAGTTAACATTTTTGATTATGGTATGAATGGCGAAGGCGTTGCAAAACTAAACGGCAAAATTGTGTTAGTTCCAAACGCTATGGTTGGCGAAACTGCAGACATTTTTGTAACTAACGATTATAAAAATTATGCAGAGGCAAAGGTTGTAAAAATCATCCAGCCCTCGCCTGCTCGCATAGATTCAAACTGCAAAATTACAGGTTGTGGTGGTTGTGGTTTAACCCATATGCGTTATGATGAACAGCTTAAATTTAAACAACTGCTTATAAAAAAAACAATAAAGAAAATAGCCCGCATAGACACCGAGGTTAACCCAACTGTTGCAAGCGATAAACAATTTAATTATCGCAATAAGGCAAGTTTTGTTGTTGGCGATATGGTGGGTTTTTATAAAGAAAATTCTCACAATTTAGTAGATGTTGAATACTGCCATTTAATGGACAAAAATATTAATAATGTGCTAAATATTTTTAAAAATTGGAAAATTATTAATAAAAATTGCATAAAAAACCTAGTTGTTCGCAGTTTAAACAACCAAATTTTAGTTGGTGTTGTTACAGAAAAGGAATTTGACTTATCTTCATTTTTAGAAGTTTTAAAACAATTATATCTGCCTGTTGGTTTGTATCAAATTATTAACACCAGAAAAGATAGCGTTGTATTGGCTGGCGCAGTAAAACATATTGGTGGAATTAAAGAAATAGAGCTTAATAATTTTGGAATTAAATATAGCATAGACATCATGTCCTTCCACCAAACAAACGAATATATTCAAAACAAAATATACACACAAGTGCTAAATTATATTAAGCCAGAACATGTAGTTACAAATGCTTTTAGCGGTGCTGGGCTATTAACAGCAATTGCCTCTAAAAAAGCAAAAAAGGTTTATGGTGTGGAACTTGTTAAAAGCGCACACAAACTTGCAGAACAATTAAAACAAGCAAACAACTTAACAAATGTAACCAACATAAATATGGACTTTAATAAATTTTTATTAAATCCACCTAAAACCGATATTATATTGTTAGACCCACCAAAGAAGGGATGTGGAAAAATATTAGAAAAATTAGACATAAAAACCATTATTTATATATCTTGCAACCCTATTAGCCTAGCAAAAGACTTGCAAATTTTAACAAAAAAATATATTATAGAAGAGATAACACCATACGACATGTTCCCTAACACAACAAGCGTAGAAACGGTGGTTAAATTAAGGAGAAAATGATGATTTTAAGCACAGACTCTACAGCAAACTTACCTGTAGAATATTATAGGAAATATAACATTAGCATGATTCCTATGCAAATAATTTTAGACGGCAACACTTATGACGACCTTAGCCCAAACTTACCCGTTGAGGAATTTTACAAAAAAATGAGCGATGGCTCTACCCCAACAACTGCTCAAATTAACGAATACTCAGCAAGAGAATATTTTGAAAAGTTGCTAAGCAAAGGTGAAGATATTTTACATATAAGTTTTTCTAGCGCCTTAAGCGGAACAACTGCCACCATGCAAAGTTTATCTGCCGAATTAAATGCAACTCATAAAAATAAAATATATGTAGTAAATAGTTTAAACGCAGCTTCAGGCGAAGGTCTACTTGTTATGCACGCTTATGATATGATAAAAAAAGGCATGAAACCAGAGGCAATTGTAAAAGAGTTAGAAAAACTTATTCCTCTTGCAAAAAGTTTCTTCACCGTGCAAGATTTAAAATATCTAGTGCGTGGCGGACGTTTAAGCAAAGTTTCTGGCTTTATTGGAACAATGCTTAACATTAAACCAGTGCTTAAAGTTGACCCATTGGGCAGACTAGTTCCTCACAAAAAAGTTATTTCTCGCAAACTTGCAATAAAAGCCTTATTTAATATAATCAAAGATAATTTAGGCGACAGCCATCATGTGTTTATAGACCACGCAGTTTGTAAAGAAGACGCCACTCGTTTGGCAGAAATGATAGCAAATGAACTTAATGTAAACCCAGTTGTAACAGACCTAACTCAAGTTATTGGTTGCCACACCGGTCCTGGCTTACTTGCCGTCTTCTTTATAAGCAAAAAACCTACCATTGAATAATAAATAAACAATAAATGTTAAAAACCGCAAAATTACACTGTTTTGCGGTTTTTTATTGCCATTATAAGCAAAAATTCATTTTTTAGTTTTATTTAACTATTATAGTTTACAATTAAATGTGGTGCATAATTATGTAAAATATACTAACCCGCTGTTTTTACAACTCTTGTGGAACTTCCCTAATTTCTTTTAAAACCTTAACTAAATATACAAAATATTTTCTGCTGGTTGTATATCTAACATTTTCTCCACTTAAAAACTTTTTTAAACTAAAAAGTGTTGTTCCACAATCTTTAGCAAAATCCTTTTCTTCTGTTTTTGTGTTTTTCAAATATTGCTTTATAAACAATCTTAAATCTACATTACTCATAATCTCTCCTATACCAAATGGTTGTTTATATTATAGCGCAACCATACGGTCGCTGTCAGCCAAAACGATACCATTTGGTTGTATAATTTTTATATGAAAAGTATTTTTAGTGAAAGGTTGCAAGATTTACGTGAAGACAAAGGACTTAGCATCAAACAATTAGCTAAAGAATTAAATTTTAGTGATGTTGCAATTTCAAGGTGGGAACGCGGATTAAGAATACCAAACATTGAAGTGTTATACAAAATAGCAATATACTTTAAAGTTTCCGCTGACTATTTAATAGGTTTAGAAAATTAAGCGAAAGGTTAAAAAGTGAAAGATTATACATATTAAAAAAATCAAGATACACTAAATTGTGTATCTTTTTATTTTATACATTTATGCCGTCACCTTTAATTTCAGCCAAAAGACTAGAAAGGCTTTTAAATAAATTGTTTAGGTTTTCATTCATAGTGTTTATATCATCCAAAACCTGATTTAAATAATTATTATATTGGGAGAAATCTTCATCTCCTAATTCAAGTTCAAGGTGTTTTAGTTCAACATAAAGTTTGCCAGCCTTTTTTATAATTAATTTTGCCCTATTTGATAATTCTAGATATTCACTATTAATTTCTTGGTAAACAGTTAAAGCAATTGCTTGTATATTTTCTTGAAGCCCAATAGCCTCCCTTGTTTTGCGGTTTACTGTTAAATTTTGATAATTGATAATATCCTCAAGTCCATGTGCCCTAGTTGCAATTGCATTAGCCTCTTTTTTTATTTCTTTAATCTCTTCGTTTTTTTGCTTAAGAAACACCTTAAATTCTCCTTATAATTATAATATCATAACACTAATTCCTTGTCAATAATAAAAATTTTTAATATTATTTGTTGTTATAATTTTATTTTTTATCTTTACCAATCAGGCGATATTCTTTCTTGTCGTAATCTATTAGCCCTTCTTCCCTCATCTTAGAAAGTTCGGTAGACATTGCGCTCCTATCAACCGATAAATAGTTTGCAAGCTCGGTTTTATTAAAAGGAATATCAAAATAAGAAGATTTTGCCTTGTTAGACATTGATGAAAAATAAGATAACAACTTCTCTCTAATTGTCTTTTTGGTTAAGTGAACCAATTTTTCCATAAGTTCTTTGTTGTTTTCTGCAACAATCTGCATTAGGTTTCTTATAACAACATCATGTCTTTTGCAATGGTTTTGACAAGGTTTAATTAACCTTAACTTATTCATAAACAAAACAAGTGTGCGTTCGGTTGCAATAACGCTATCTTTATATACATCATCTCCTGCATAGGCAGATTCCATGCCATACACATCACCCTTTTTTAGTTGCGTTAAAATTGAAATATCTCCAAGAGTGTCTAAGCTCTCCACATTTGCTGAGCCTTTAACAATTAAAATAACATCTTCAAATATGTCGCCTTGGTTTATTATTGCGTCTCCCTTCTCATATCTTTTAAAACGAGTTTTAAAGCAAAACATCATAGCTTGACATTCAAATTCGTCTGCATCTTTAAACACTTTTGTTGCTTTTAGGTCTAAATAATGTTCCATAGAACTCCCAAAGTGTTGTAAAAACAACACATTTTACAAAATGATTATAGTATAATAGAGATGAAATGTCAACAAAAACGAAGTTCGTGTTGCTGATATTTATGATTTTACAAGGAGGGGAAAAAATGAAAATCATAAAAAGAAATGGTGCCGAAATGGTGTTTGACGCCGAAAAAATTAGAGTTGCAGTTACAAAAGCAAACAATTCTACAGACGACACCAACGCTAAACTTACAGAACAACAAATAGACACTATTGTAACCTCGGTTACAAAAAAATGTGAAAGTTTAGGCCGTTCTCCTGGTGTTGAAGAAATTCAAGATATGGTTGAAGAAGCCATTATGAACCAAGGAAAGTTTACAATTTTAAAGAACTATATGATTTATAGATACGAGCGCCAACTTGCCCGCCGTGTAAACAGCACAGACGAACAGATTTTATCGCTTATAGACTGCAACAACGAGGAAGTTAAGCAAGAAAACAGCAATAAAAATCCTGTTGTTAACAGCGTTCAAAGAGATTATATGGCAGGTGAAGTAAGTAAAGACTTAACCAAGCGTTTGCTAATACCAGAAAAAATATGGAAGGCTCACGAAGAAGGTCTTATTCACTTCCATGATGCCGATTATTTTGCACAACGTATGCACAACTGCGACCTAGATCGGAAGAGCGTCGTGTAGGGAAAGAGTGTCGTGTGTAGGGTTTTGGG
>CANDFN010000018.1 GCA_947384015.1 uncultured Clostridia bacterium
GTTTGAACAGCTGCAATACTATCTCCGCCACCAACAACAGAAACAGCTTTGCTTTTTGCAACATATTAGCAATTTTATTTGTTCCACGTTTAAAACGTTCATATTCATAAACGCCTAAAGGACCATTCCAAACTATAGTGCGTGCTTTTTTTATAACTTTTTTAAACTGTTTTATAGTTTTTTTGCCAATGTCCATACCCATATAGCCGTCTGCTATTAAACCACTGTTAAACACCGCGCAATTAGCCTCCTCACTAAACTCGTCAGCGCCAACAATATCAATAGGTAAAATTATTTTAACTCCCATTTCTTTAGCTTTGTCTAAAATGGCTTTAGCTGTTTCAACCTGAGAATTATCTACCAAAGACATACCAACATTACCACCCAAAGCTTTAACAAAGGTAAATGCCATGCCTCCGCCTATTAAAACATTGTCCACTTTATCTAGCAGGTTTTCAATAACTGGTAATTTGTCCGAAACTTTTGCTCCACCCAAAATTGCAACAAATGGATGTTCTGGTTTAACAAGAATTTTCTTGAACATATTAAGTTCATGTTCTACCAAAAAGCCAGCCACAGCAGGCACATGTTTTGCAATACCATATGTAGAAGCATGTTTACGATGCGCAGTGCCAAAAGCCTCTAAAACAAAAATATCTGCAAGGCGTGCAAGTTTTTTTGCAAATTGAGCATCGTTCTCTTCTTCTTGTTTATAAAAACGAATATTCTCAAGCATTAACACATCACCATTATTCATGTGGTTAACCATATCTAATGTGGAGTTTGCAGTAACATCTTCGGCAAAAGAAACTGGTTTATCTAAAAGTTTACTTAAGCGTGCTAAAACTGGGCGAAGTGATAATTTGTTATCAACCTGACCATGAGGACGTCCAAGGTGTGAACATAAAACAACCTTTGCCCCATGTTCTACCAAATAACTAATAGTTGGTATTGTTGCCATAATACGAGTATCATCTGTAATTTTTAGTTCGTTATTAATAGGCACATTGTAGTCTACCCTAACAAACACTCGCTTACCAGCAACGTCTATATCTCTTATAGTTTTTTTCATTTCAACCTCAAATAAAATATAATACACCTAGTATTACTTTTATTATATCATAGCTTAACTTTATTTCAAAATAATTTTTGAATATTTGTTAAATTTTCTTATAATTTTTTTATTTTTTACTATTGTAACTCCAAATTTATCACAAAAAATGTAAGTTCTTGAACACGATATATTATGCCCGCTAGGGTATACTCTTTTATTGGATAAAACAATTTTATCGCAACCTTTTGCCTTTAAATTTTCGTCCCCAACAACAAACTCTTTTTTATTCATAAACAACTTTAAACCAACCTTTGCAGGTGTTATATCAACTTTTTCTCCATCACAAAGAATAATGGCTTTTGTTAACTTTTCAGCCTCTACAAAAACACCCGCAACCACAACACAATGCAATCTCCTAGCCAAACTCATAAGTTCTTTTGTAACTATCGCTTGCCCTAAAAGTTCCTCTTTTACATTGTAATTATAAATTAATCCAAAATTAAACACTAATAAATCACATCTATTTATGCTTTTTAAATGGTTTAAATAAAAGGATTTATAACTACCGCCTAACACACAAATTATTTTCATAATTCATAATATGAGATTAAGTTATTATTTGTTTAGACACTCAGTTTTTATGGCAGTTATAAAGCAAAAAATATTTTTACTACAAAATGTTGCAAAAAATATTAAAAAAAGACCTTATTAGTTAAAAAAACTAATTTTATCTTTTTAATAAATATTGACATGCCCGTTTAAATTCTAGTAAAATGATAATGGACATCACTTATACCCCTTTTTAACTGATGCCCGACAAGTAGAGCATTTAACTCTACTTGTTTTTTGTATGGCTAAATACAATCTACAGTGCTATCTAAAACATTTTGTATTGATGGATTTTTTATATAATAAATGATATTTTTCCCGTTTCTATCGCTGCTAACAATGTTTAGTGATTTTAAAATTTTCAACTGATGACTAAGGGTTGTTTGGTTAAGTGATAATATTTGAGAAATATCGTTAACGCACAAAGGTTTAATTGTTAGCAAAATAATAATGCGTAAACGAGTATTGTCACTAAACGCATAAAAGAAACTAGTAAGGTTATGTATATCTCTTTTTTCTGGCATGAATGAACGTAATGTTATTTCTTCTCTACAATCTAAATTTAGCATGTAATCATTATAAAATAATAAAATAAAAATACAAAATGTTAACATAAACGAAGTTTGCCGAATAAATAAAATAAACAAAGTTTTTTGTATAAGGAGAAAGAAAATGAATATTAACGTTATTTACATTTTGTTTGCAATTCTTATTTCTATTATTGCACAAGCAACCAACATCAACCTTGCTAACAACACTTCTATTTTACTTTTGCTTTTGTTGGCGTTAGGTGCATATGGCAACAACAATAATAACAACTGCAATCGTTGCTACCTTCAAGGCCAACAAAGAAGTTTTATTTAAAATAAAACATATTAAATTTATTAATAAAAATATCGGTAAAAAGCCGATATTTTTAATTTAATTAAAATAGTTAATCCCCATATTTGTTTTTAATTTTATTAGGTTAGCATAAGCAACTTTTCTTGCCTTCTGTGTGCCAACTTTTAAAATTTCAAAAATATTTTCTGGCTGTTTTGCAAGTTCTTTTCTACGCTCTCTTATAGGTGCAATTAAATCTTGCAATATGCTATTTAAAAATTTCTTTATTTTCATATCTCCAAGTCCGCCACGTTTATAGTGCGCCTTTAGCTCATCTAAGTTTTTATAATCTGGCAAATATTTTTCAAAATCTTCTGGCTTAGAAAATACGTCTAAATAAGTAAATACAGTGTTACCTTCCACTTTACCAGGGTCTTCCACATGGATGTGGTTAGGATCAGTATACATAGAAAACACTTTTTGTTTAATATCCTCTGCTTCGTCTGAAAGATAAATACAGTTCCCCAAACTCTTACTCATTTTAGCTCCACCATCAGTGCCAACTAAACGATAGCAATTTTCATTTTCTGGCAAAACAGCTTGTGGTTCTACCAAAGTTTTTCCATATAAATTATTAAACGAACGCACAATTTCCCTAGCCTGTTCAATCATTGGCAACTGGTCATCCCCAACCGGAATAATTGTTGCGTTAAAGGCGGTTATATCTGCAGTTTGGCTTACAGGATATGTTAAAAATCCCATTGGTATCGTGCCTGAAAAGTCTTTTTGTTTTAGTTCTTCTTTAACTGTCGGATTGCGTTCCAACCTTGCAAGTGTTACAAGGTTCATATAATAAAATGTAAACTCTGTAAGTTCGCTAACTTCACTTTGAATAAAGAATGTTACTTTGTTTGGATCTAACCCAACAGCTAAGTAATCTAACATAACTTCAAGCACATTATCTTTAACTTTTTGCACATTGCCAAAGTTATCTGTTAACGCTTGAGAATCTGCCAACATTACATAAAACTCATCATAACCGCCAGCTTGTTGTAATTGTAATCTGCGTTTTAAACTACCTACATAATGCCCTAAATGCAACCTACCGGTAGGTCTATCTCCTGTTAATATTATTTTTTGCATAAAATTTTCCTCTTTTATATTCTAATGTATTTTTTTATTTTTATCAATTATTTTTAAGTTTACAAAGGTCTTTTTACCCTTTTTTATTAAAAATTCTTTATTTTTTGTTAAATCAAATTTATCTTCGCTGGTAATTGTTTCTCTATTTACAGTTATTCCATTTTGCGCTATTAGTTGGCGAATTTGACTTTTTGAATTAGCAATGCCAGAAGCTAAAATCAAATCTACCACATTAATAGAATTTTCATTACAATCAAACTCTACTGTAGGTGCATCAATAGAGCCATTGCCTTCAAATAAGCTTTTACTAGCCAGCTTCGCTTTGTTTGCCTCTTCCTCTCCATGCACTAGTTTTGTTACTTCGTAAGCCATAACTTTTTTAGCTTTTACAATATCTTCTTTGCACATCTTTTCTATTTCTTCCACATTGATTTTTGTAAAGAATCTTAAAAGTCTTTCCACATCTGCATCTAAGCAATTAATAAAGTGCTGAAAAAAGTCGTAAGCCGATGTTTTGTTTCTGCTAACCCAAAGTGTGCCTTTCTCTGTTTTTCCCATTTTTATGCCGTTAGCATTTGTAAGTAGCGGGCATGTTAATCCCATCATAAGCGGACGCGCTTTTCCGTCTTTAAAATTTATTTTTCTAGAAAGTTCTACTCCTCCGCAAATATTGCCCCATTGGTCACTTCCGCCTATTTGCAACACACAACCAAACTTATCGTTTAAATGAACAAAGTCGTAAGATTGCATTAACATATAACCCATTTCCATAAAAGTTAATCCGCCTTTGTCCAGTCTACTTTTATATAAATCTTTTGAAAGCATTTCGTTAACATTAAAATGCACACCCACATCACGCAAAAAGTCTATGTAGCTTATAGGTTTAAGCCAATCTGCATTGTCTACAACAATAGCAGGGTTTTCTCCATCCACACGCACAAAACGTTTAATGATGCCACTAATTTCTTTTGCATTTCTTGCAACCTCTTCTTTGGTAAGCATTTTACGCATATCAGTTTTGTTTGTAGGGTCGCCAATCAACGCAGTAGCGCCTCCAACAAGCACAATACATCTATGCCCACAATCTTGTAAAATTCTTGCCATTTGCAAGCCAAAGAAATGTCCTATATGTAAATCGTCTGCGGTTGGGTCTATGCCTATGTAAAAAGTTATAGGTTTTTGATTTAACAATTTTTTTGTTTCTTCTAAATGTGTGGCTTGAAAAACAAATCCACGTTTTTCCAACTGTTCAAAAGCCGTTGGATTAAAATTTGTGTTTTTATTCATATTATCTCCTTAATTAATTCGCCCCATTACGAGGCCATGTTTTTTGTTTTGTTATCTGTTTTATCTTATTTTGCCCATTAAGGGCATATAGTTTATTTAAGTTTATCATAAAATCACATTATCTCCTATTTAATTTTAGTTATTATAAAAATAAAGCCTGCAAGATACTAACTGGCAGGCTTTTATAAAAAAACTGCCATACAACGTTAATTCGCTATATGACAGTTAAAATCTAATAAATAATTTACAAGCAAAACTGGAACATATAGCGTTAATATGTCCACCAGTAATATAGATTGCTTGTTAAAATAGTTGTCATTTTATTTCCTTTATATTGTTATTATACATTAAGTATGCGTTGTTGTCAATATTTTTAAACAATTTACTTTTAACTTAATTTAAATTATAACAATTCTATTTGTTTTTGTTCACAATCCTTTACTGTTTGCTCATCCCAATAACTGGCCTGAACTTCACCTATATGCGCCCTGCCAAGCAATAACTGGCACAATCTGCTTTGACCAATTCCACCTCCAATAGAAAGTGGTAAATCATCACTTAATATAGCCTTGTGATAATCGTATTGTAAACGCTCTTGCTTGCCAGATTTTTCTATTTGTGAAAGCAACGAGCCCTTGTCAACTCTAATGCCCATGCTAGAAATTTCTAGCGCCATATCTAGCACTTCGTGGTAAAACATCAGGTCTCCATCCATTGTCCAATCGTCATAATCTGGTGCGCGCAAATCGTGTGGTTTGCCATCACTTAACACCCCACCAATTTGCATTATAAATACGGTTTTGTGGGTTTTTGTTATTTCATATTCTCTTTCAGTTGCAGTTAAATGAGGATACCTATCTAGCAACTGTTGGCTGGTTATAAATAAAACGTCTTTGCAAATGTCTACCCCGTCAAAGCCATATTCCTTTAAATAGTCGCTTGTGTCTGCAACCGCTTTTACAACATCTTTAACTGTTTGTTTTAAATAATCTAAAGTTCTGTTTTGTTTTAAAATATGTTTTTCCCAATCCCATTGATCCACATATATTGAATGTGTTTCATCCATTTTATCATCTCTTCTTATTGCAGTCATATCTGTGTAAATGCCAGTATGCGCCGGTATTGAATATTTCTTTAATGCAAAGCGCTTCCACTTAGCAAGCGACTGAACAATCTCTAAATAAGCACCGTCTTTTTTTACATCAAAGCCAACTTTGCGCTCTATTCCAGACAAGTCGTCCTGAAGCCCAGATTGCGGAGTTACCACCAAAGGCGCGCTAACTCTTATTAAATCCAACTCTTTTGCTAAGGCTTGTTCAAACTTATCTTTAATTAACTTGATATATTTTTGTTTTTGTAATATATCTATCTTTTTATATTTATCTTTTATAAATTTCATTTATTTTTCTCTCCTTTATACTGTCTTTCCTTTAACTTGTAGTTTTTCTATCATCTTTTCCACCTGTTCTTCTGTAATTAAAACTAATGGCAAAGCCACCTCTCTAAAGGTTAATCCCAACTCTTTACTATATGCAAGCAGGTCTTTTGTAAATATTTCAATTAGGTCTTTTAAATCCATTTTCTTTATTACCGAGCCATAAAATCCTGTTTGCATCCTAGCAAGCATAAGCAGTGCGTATTGTTTATACTTACTGTAATAAACAACATGCTTTGCACATAGGCTCATGATTTTTTTTGCCAGTGTTTGCATTAGCAGGCTATATCCTTCACCTTTATATTTTGCTTTAAATGTTTTCTTGCCAAGTTCTTCAGTCAAGTAAGCTAAAAACTGCAACTCTTCAAAATGCTCTAAAACATCAGCACTATCTTTTGCAACCTCATACATCCTTTTATGCATCTGTAAATATTTTTCTTTATCTTCTTGCGAAATACATTCTTCAACGTCCACAAAGTCTGCCAAGTGTTTTACAATATCTCCAAAATATTTATACTGATACAACCCAATGCCAACATCCTCAAAAGTAAAACAATGCAAACTTTTTTCAGTAAGAACCATATCTTGCTTTACTGTTAACGCCCACTTAACCTCTCTTTCATAAAAGTCCATCGCTCTACAAGGTTGATATCCTCTACATTTCATAGTTCTGCCATAATCCAATTCTGTTTGTGCAGAATATAAGTAATCTTGCGCAATATCTATATATTTTTTCATTTTTATTTCTCCTTAAATTCAACTTTTTGTGCATTAGCACTTATTATTTTATTTAAATATAATTTTATCTAAGCTCACAATAAGCCTATAACATTCATTCCTAATTTGTTTATATACTCTCGCCCGCCACGGCATTAAACTTTGTTATTCTTATCATAATTCCATATCTCCTTTTATAAAAAATCGCCAGCATTATGTTGGCGATTTTATTTTGCTAAATAAAAAGCACCAACCGGAGTTCCAGTTGATGCTAAATTAAATTCACATATTAATTAATATACAACAAAAAGAACCCACATTCTATGTGTTTAGGTTATTATTGTTGTTATTATTTAATAAAAATTTCATTTCTCTTCCTTTATTAAGATATATTTATTATATTATAAAGAATTTTGCTTGTCAATAGGTTTTTATAAATTTTTATTAAATAACGTTTGTCCATTCTTCATTTTTATAAATTTATAAAAACTCTATGATCTTTGCTTTTTTATCTATAAAAAAACTGACATATAAATTTTTATATGTCAGTTTTTAGTAATTGTTAAATTATTGAACTTTTTTAAATACGTAGTAGCAATTTATTTTACCACCATAAAGATAGTCGCCAGACTTCCATTCTACAATCATAAATGTTTCACCATTCTTTTCTATTATTTCGTATTCAGAAACAGTGTTCCAAGTTGGACGTGCATCTATTAAATAGTTCTTTGTCCAGTTAAGACCTTCATCAATCGTATTGTCCTTCCAAATTCTTTTACGACGCCCGTCTTTTTCAAAGATTTCTGTTTTTAATGCATAGTTTTCATTAGCGTTTTCATTGAAGTCTTCTCTTTTATCAATACAATCAATAGAGTTCCAAACTCCAACAACACGTTTATCCATGATGAATGGTAAGTTTGTGTCATCTTTAATAGAAATTTCATCTTCAGTATATTCTTTGTTGTCAACTTGTTCGTAAACCACAATATCATCTACCTTTTTACTATATCTATCTTTAACAAAAACAAATAACTTACCTTCTATAATTTTATATTCATGTTCCATATCACGAACAAACAATTTGCCTTTGCTCCATGCAAGAGACCAATAAGGCGCTCCTCCTGGTAAGAAGTAAAGTTCTTTAAAGGCTTCAAATACACGGACTCCCCTTTTAAACTTTTTTTGTTTAAAATCTTCAATGCGTGCTACTACTCCAAGCCTTTTCCATTTACCAATTACTTGTTTGTCATTTACAAAATTTTTCATAACTATTCCTCCCTTATTGTAATGGGAAAGGACTCTAATATTTTTGGTGATTTTTATAAGTTTTTCATTTAATTCTGCAAGTTTGTTTGCAACAACTTGCTCATCCATGTTACGAATTTCTTTAAGAGAAAAGCCTAAATCTTTTAAATAAGCAATTTCACTTAAACGATTTATACTACTATCGTCATAGTAGCGATAACTTGTCCAGCGGTCAACCTCTACTGGGCTTATTAGTCCCTCTTCTTCGTAAAACCTTATGGTTTTTACAGGAGTGTTTGTAATCTTGCTTAATTCACCAATTTTTATCATTTTTACCTCCTTTCCACCAGTATAATAACATTACAGTAAGGTGGAGAGTCAATATTATTTTAAAAAATATTTAAAAATTTTTCAAGTTATTATACCTACTTATACTATTATAAATATTGATTAGTTGCAAAAACGGTTTTTTACACTAAATTAAATAAGGTTTCATTTAGCCAAAACAAAAAAATAAGCGCTTATGCGCTTATTTTATGTTTATTATTCAACGATTTCTGATACGATACCAGAACCAACAGTTCTACCACCTTCACGGATAGCGAATTTAGAACCTTTTTCAATAGCGATTGGGTGAATTAATTCAACTTCCATAGAGATGTTATCACCTGGCATAACCATTTCTACACCAGCTGGTAATTTAATAGAACCAGTAATATCTGTAGTTCTAACGAAGAATTGAGGACGGTAACCATTGAAGAATGGAGTATGACGACCACCTTCTTCTTTCTTTAATACGTAAACCTCAGCTTTGAATTTTGTGTGAGGAGTGATTGAACCTGTTTTAGCAAGAACTTGACCTTTTTCAATTTCAGTTCTTTGAACACCACGAAGTAATAGACCAGCGTTATCACCACTTCTAGCTTCGTCTAGTGATTTACGGAACATTTCAATACCTGTAACAACAACTTTACGTGTAGGTTTAATACCAACTAATTCAACTTCTTCGTTTAGTTTAATAACACCACGTTCTACTCTACCAGTAGCAACAGTTCCACGACCTGTAATAGTAAATACGTCTTCAACTGGCATTAAGAAAGGTTTGTCGGTATCACGTTCTGGGTCTGGGATGTAAGCATCAACTGCGTCCATTAAGTCCATAATGCATTTGCAAGCTGGATCGTCAGCATTACCAGCAGAAGCTGCTTCTAATGCTTTAACAGCAGAACCTTTAATAACTGGGATATCATCGCCAGGGAAATTATATTTAGATAATAAATCACGAACTTCCATTTCAACCAAGTCTAAAATTTCTGGGTCATCAACAAGGTCTGTTTTATTCATGAAAACAACGATGTATGGAACACCTACTTGACGAGCAAGCAAGATGTGTTCTTTAGTTTGAGGCATTGGACCATCAGTAGCAGCAACAACAAGGATAGCACCATCCATTTGTGCAGCACCAGTAATCATATTTTTAACATAGTCAGCGTGTCCTGGGCAGTCTACGTGTGCGTAGTGACGTTTTGCAGTTTCGTATTCTACGTGTGCGGTATTAATTGTAATACCACGTGCTTTTTCTTCTGGGGCCTTATCAATTTCATCATATTTCATTTTTTGACTTAAACCCTTAGAAGCCAAAACCATTGTAATAGCAGCGGTTAAGGTGGTTTTACCGTGGTCTACGTGACCAATAGTACCGATGTTAACATGTGGTTTAGATCTATCAAATTTAGCTTTTGCCATAATTTTAATTCTCCTTTATTTTTACTTTTATTATTTTACTTTATTTTTTATTAATAAGTCAAGCATTTTAATGTAGTTTTTTTGTTTGTTTTAAATATTAATTAGATTATCTAAATAGTAAAGAGTTTCTTTAACACCATCAACTCTTCGTCTAAGCATACACTCAACATAATTTGAGCCATGCTGTTTTAGTTCCTCAAAAAAGGTTGGATAGACTGCATAGATATGCGCATAAGTCGAAAGGCAAAAGTCTGTTATTTTAAGAAGATCTTCCAAACTAAAATTTGAGTTCTCTTCTTCCTTTAAAAAGCCTTCCAAAGCCATTAAGCAACTTGATATAACCAATTTTGATTTATCTCCGCCCAACTTTTCCAATCTCTTTTTTATTTGCTTGGATCTTTTAGTTAATTCTTCTGCTGCACGGTCTAATTCTTTACTATTCATACTTATCCTAATCAGCTAATTTTTTTCTGTCACCAATAATTTTATCAGCAACGTTTTTAGGGCATTCTGCATAATGGTCAGGAACCATTGTATATTGTCCTCTACCTTGTGTTGAACCACGAAGGTCTGTAGCATAACCAAACATTTCAGAAAGTGGAACTTCTGCATGGATGATTTGGCTACCATACTTAGCTTCTGTGCCAGTAAGCACACCACGTCTAGATGTTAAACCACCCATAACTGTGCCAAGGTAATCATCTGGTGTTGTAACTTCAACTTTCATAATTGGTTCAAGTAATACTGGATCAGCTTTCTTCATAGCTTCTTTAAATGCCATAGAGCCGGCAATTTTAAACGCCATTTCAGAAGAGTCTACATCGTGGTAAGAACCATCGTATACTGTAACTTTAAAGTCTACAGTTTCGTAACCGGCAACCACGCCAGATTTTTTAGCTTCTTGAATACCTGCATCAATAGGAGCAATAAATTCTTTAGGAATTGCACCACCAACAACAGTGTTTTCAAAGATGTAACCTTTATCTCTTTCAAGTGGTTCCATTTTAATTTTACAGTGACCATATTGACCACGACCACCAGATTGTTTAATGTATTTACCTTCAGCTTCAACAGCACGACGAATTGTTTCTTTATAAGCAACTTGTGGTTTACCAACATTAACTTCTACGTTAAATTCACGTTTCATTCTGTCTACCAAAATGTCTAGGTGAAGTTCACCCATACCAGCGATAATGGTTTGTCCAGTTTGATTGTCTGTATAAGCTTTAAAGGTTGGGTCTTCTTCCATAAGTTTTTGAAGAGCAATACCCAATTTTTCTTGAGCTTGTTTATCTTTAGGTTCAATAGCTTCTTGAATAACTGGGTCCATAAACTCCATTTCTTCAAGCTTAATTGGATGATTTTCATCACATAAAGTATCACCAGTTCCGGTATTTTTTAAACCTACTACTGCGCAGATATCACCTGCCAATACTTCGCTAATATCTGTTCTGTTATTAGCATGCATGTGAAGCAAACGACCAACACGTTCTTTTTTGTCTTTATTAGCATTTAATACATAGCTACCAGCAGTTAATTTACCGCTATATACACGAATAAATGTAATTCTACCAACATAAGGATCTGTTGCAATTTTGAATGCAAGTGCTGCAAATGGTTCATTATCATTATTGTTATGTTCAACAACTGTGCCATCTGGAGCAGTTCCTTTAATAGCAGGAACATCAACTGGGCTTGGAAGGTAGTCTACAACTGCATCTAGCAATAATTGAATACCTTTATTTCTTGCCGCTGTTCCGCAAAGAACTGGGAACATTTTTAATTCACAAGTAGCTTTACGTATACCACGTTTAATTTCTACAACTGTCAATTCTTCGCCAGCGAAGAATTTTTCTAGCAATTCATCGTCAGTTTCAGCAACTGCTTCTACCATTTGTTGACGATATTGTTTGCATTCTTCAAGCATGTCTGCAGGAATTTCTTCTACTCTAACATCTTTACCCATATCATCGTAATAAACATGAGCTTTCATTTCAACTAGGTCTACAACACCACGGAAACTATCTTCTTGACCAATAGGTAATTGAATTGGAACTGCATTAGCGCCCAAACCTTCTCTTATTGATTTTACAACATATTTAAAGTTAGCATCGTTAATGTCCATTTTGTTTACAAAGCACATACGAGGAACATTGAATTTAGATGCTTGACGCCATACGTTTTCACTTTGAGCTTGCACACCAGCACGAGCACTAAACAATGCAATAGAACTATCCAAAACCTTTAAACTACGTTCAACTTCAACAGTAAAGTCTACGTGTCCTGGAGTATCAATTATGTTAATAGTGCAATCTTGCCATTTACAAGTTGTGCAGGCAGATGTAATTGTAATACCACGTTCTTGTTCTTGAGCCATCCAGTCCATAGTAGCAGCACCATCATGAACTTCACCAATTTTGTGATTGATACCTGTGTAGAACAAAATACGTTCTGTAGTTGTTGTTTTACCAGTATCAATGTGTGCCATGATACCGATGTTTCTAATTTTATCTAACGGAACTTGTCTCGCCATATATCTCCCCTTTAATTACCAGCGATAGTGAGCAAAAGCCTTGTTTGCTTCTGCTTGTCTATGCATGTCGTCACGTTTTTTAACAGCGCCACCAGCTTGGTTGAATGCATCAACAATTTCAGCGCCTAATTTTGCTTCCATACCACGTTCGTTACGCTTTCTAGCGCACATAACTAACCAACGGATTGCAAGTGTTTGTTGCCTATCTGCACTAACTTCCATAGGAACTTGATAGTTTGCACCACCAACCCTTCTAGCTTTAGTTTCAAGTTTAGGCTTAATGTTTTCAATAGCGGTAATAAGAGTGTTTAAAGCTTCATCGTTAACTTTTGCACTAGCAGTTTTCATTGCATTGTAAACAATAGTTTGAGCAATACCTTTTTTACCATCTTGCATAACTTGATTAATAACTTTTGTTACTATTGTTGAATTATACACTGGGTCTGGTAACACTTCACGTTTAACCGCTGCGTTTCTTCTTGACATAATATTCTCCTTAATTTTAATTTATTATACTTTTGCCATTACGGGCTTCCTATTTTGGACGCTTAGCGCCATATTTACTTCTGCCTTGTTTACGTTTTTGAACAGCAGCTGTGTCTAACGCACCACGAACAACATGATAACGAACACCTGGTAGGTCAGGTACACGACCGCCACGAACAAGCACTACATTGTGTTCTTGTAAATTATGACCTTCGCCTGGGATGTAGCAAGTAGTTTCCTTGCCATTGCTTAGACGAACACGGCATATTTTACGCAATGCAGAGTTAGGTTTTTTAGGTGTAGTTGTTGTAACAGACAAACAAACGCCACGTTTTTGTGGGCATTCATCAAGCAATATTGATTGACTTTTTGTTTCTTGTTTAACTCTTCCTTTTCTAACTAATTGATTGAATGTAGGCATTTTTCCTCCTAAATAAAAAAATTTTTGCAACCTCTTGGGCTAATTGCCCGCATAGACAAAGCAGCATTTAATCTATACTCGTTTATTATATAAAAATTAAAGATAATTGTCAATAGTTTTGCACTATTTTATAGCGGATTTTTAACTTGTTTTTTTATTTCTTTTCCTTCTAACAATATATAAAAGAATCTCAAAAGAGAAATACAATAATATAAAAAGAACTAAGCCATAAAACCCATTAATATCAGTAAG
>CANDFN010000019.1 GCA_947384015.1 uncultured Clostridia bacterium
TTTGTTGTGGTTTTTGTGCCAGCAAGCATTGGGCTTTGAGAAACGATTGTGGTTGTTGTTTTTGCAAACACTTTAAACGCCAAAGATACAAATGCCAATATTCCAGTTAACACAGATGCTATTGTAAGAATAAATCCGCATAAATTGCTTTTTATTTTAGCCATTTTTACCTCCTTTCATTATTAGTTTATCAAATAAAAAATATCATCTCAAAATATAAAAATCTAAATTTTAGCAATTTACACCCAAAATAATAAAAAATAGACAAAAACTATAGCAAATGTATATTTTTGTGTGTTTATATGATTAGGATCATTATATAATCCTAATATAAAAACAAAAAAAGGGTCAATTTGACCCTTTTTATTATTCTTCATCTTCTCCGTTATCGCCATTGTTGCCGTCTTTTTTATCTCTAATAGTTTGAAGCATTTGTTTTGTGCTTTCAATATCTTGTTCTAAGTTAGCAATGTTGTCAGTTAAAATCTTGTTGGTATGAGCTAAAATTGGGTAACGGTCTTTATTTAATTCAATAACTTCTTCACAGTGTTGAACGCTTAATCTTAAACCGTCTACAAGTTCAGATTCATTTAAAACTTTTTCTGCTTGTTCTTTATCTATATCAACATATTTGTTTACGCCATATAAAGCAACTTTTTTGTTAGCTAATGAATTTTCTTTTCTACGAAGTTTTGTTTGATAACGTTCTAAATTATCCATTACCTTCTTTAAAGGGCGATATTCCTTCATGTTAATTTTTAAGTCTGCTTTTGTGGTCTTTAATCTTTCTTCAAGTATTGCAAGACGTTCTAAGCAAGCTTCTTCTGTCATGTTAACTGTTACAACTTCAACTTTAGAATTTCTAGCTTCTTCCAATTTTTGGTTAGCAAGTGCTAATTGAGCTTTTAATTCTTCAATTTCTTGGCTTCTATCTTCCACTAATTGAATTGGAGCTTCTTCAACCTCTTCCTCTTCGTCTTCTTGTTCATTTAAATAAGTATCAATATTATACTTATCTAATGCAGAAGGTTCAGCAACTGGTTCTTCTTTATTTGCTTCTTCTTCAACAACTTCGTTAGAAATATCTTCTAATAAAGAATCCAAATCGTCCAAATCTTCCTCTTCGTCTTCTTCAATAGTTTCTTCTACTTTAGTTGTTGTGTTATTTTTTAAGCTTTCTTCTATTGCGCTAATTTCTTCATCGTCATCTTCAAAAGCCTGTTCAAGAGAGAAGTCTTCAACTTCTTTATCTTTCATAGCTTTTTCTTTTTCTTCTTTAGCAAGATTTATTGTTTCAAAATCATAGTCGTTTGTAACGGCAGGTTGATTTTGAACTGTATTTTGAACTTGATAGTCTTCAGTTCTGTCTTTTTCTGCCTTTTTACCATTGTCAAATGCACCAATAATCATGTTGCCAATAACGGCGATGATTGCTGCTGTTACTAAAATTACAGCTACTACTGCCAAAATTGTTAAAAGTAATTGTAAACTACCGCTCATGTATTTATCTCCTTTACCAATTTATTCTTTCTTATTATAACGCAACAATCTAAAATTTTCAATACCTTTTTTAAAAAAAGTTCAAAATTTTTAAGTTTTTTTAGTTTTTTGCCCGTTTTTAGCAAATTTTTTGCATATTTCTTAACTTTTTTTAAATTCTTAAGCCTTTGGGGTAATGATTTTTAAACTGTGCTTTGCTTATTTTAAAGCCTCCAACAGGGCAGCCCTCAATCAAAACTGCGCCATATCCATCTGATAGTTCTGTGTCCAAGGTATCGCCATGCAGATAATTTTGTGCCTCTTTGCTATTAACACTTAGGTTAATAATATTTTTTAAATCTCTGCCAAAAGCTGAAAATAAGTAATGATCTGGCTTAAACCCGTTCTTTTCCATATCGCCTAATTTTACACCAACAGACATATAATGAACACCAGATTTTACCATAGATGTATCTTTAATATAATATGTGCTATTATTAAAAATGTAACCTTTAATTCGCTTATTTAAGTTTATTTTTTCAAAATTGGTAAAGTTGTTGTCTTCCTTTAATTTCAAATTATTGCTACAACAAAAAGTGTTTTGACTTGTTTTTTGCATAACACATACAAACTGTCCCTCACCCCTAACCTTATGAGGATAAAGACGAACTGCTTGTTTTAAACCAATACCTCTTGGTAAATCTGCCTTGATGTCAATCAATTTATACCCATGAGTTGAAATAAATTGTTTAACCACACCTTCGTTTTCTTCTAAAGAATATGTGCACGTAGAATAAATTAACTTTCCACCTTCCTTAAGTGCAACATCTGCATTTGCTAAAATTTCCAACTGGCGCTCGGCACACATCTTAGGCAGATTTTCATTCCAACCCTCTGCATATTTTTCCTCACGCCTAAACATACCTTCTGCACTACATGGTGCATCTACCAAACATACATCAAAACAATTTGCATAAGCTTTAGAAATCTGTTCTGATGTATTGTTTGTTACTATAACATTTTTTAATCCCATACGTTCTATGTTGGAATATAATATTTTTGCTCTAGAATTATTAATTTCGTTAGATACAAGCAAGCCATTGGGTAAACGATTTGCAATTTGGATACTCTTTCCTCCAGGGGCAGCACACATATCTAACACATACTCATCCCCTTTAAACAAAAGTGAGTTAACAGTCCACATCGCACTTGGTTCTTGACAATAAAAAGCGCCCGCCAAATGTAGTGGATGTTTGCCCAATTTGATGTTATCCGTATAAAAACCAGCCTCTTCATAAGGTATAGGCTCTATATTAAAAGGTGCAAGTGAAATAAAATCTTTTAACAACATTTTGTTTTGATTAACATAAATTGCTTTCTGCATTGGTTTATTTAATGCAAGTATAAAATCATCATACTCTTTGCCCAAAAGACTCTTCATTCTATTTAAAAAGGCACTATCTAAATTTAACATACAAAAATTATAGCAGAAATAGCAAAAATATTCTACAATTTGTTGATTTTTTTTATTATTTTATTTAAACTATAAGTAAGGGGAAATATGCAAAGTTTAGATGTTATAAGGCAAAAACGCAGATTTGAAATGTTTAGTGCTAAAACAAAAGACAAAGTGCTTGAGCTAAACACTTTTTTTGGCAAGTATAATATGCGTTTTGAAGAACGTGTTAAAAAATCCTTTACTTATTATGATACACCAAATAACGATTTACAAAAATCTAACATTGTATTGTTTAAAACTCAAATAGGAAATTTTGTTGAACTTAACATGGCAACAGAAAAAGTAAACACCACTCAAAGATATGCAATACGTTCTAACTATAAACACTTTACAAAACAAATTAAGGCAACAGACAGCATTTTTAAACACAAGCAATGGCTTATAGAAAGTTTTAAAGGTATGTTTTTATCTTCTGTTAACTTTGACCCAGAATTTTTATTTAACAAACTTCAAATTGCTTATGTAATATCTACTGTTAGTGAAGAATATAGAAGTTTTAACATTACCGGGCTTAAAATAACCTATTCTTTTGATAAAGATGTTTATTTAAACAAACGTAACAATAGAAAGGTTAATGCAAATATACTTACAATCTATCAACATAGCACACCAAATTCTAATGATGATTTTGAAGATTTAATTAGCAAAATTACAAGATATTTAAAAGAACTTACTCCAACAAGCGAAACAAAAATAATGATAGCGCGCAAACTTACCAATGCTACAGTTGCCCCTAAAAAAGGCACAATAAAAACTGACTTAAACAAAAATACAAACTCAACAAAAAAATAAGGCGTTTGCCTTATTTTTTTAATATATTACTTCGTCTTCCACTTTAGGAGCATCTCCCTCTTCATAAACACCAACTAATTCAGAATTTCCACCTAAAGCACTTACTCTAAATAGATATTTATTATTGTTGGCTGTTTTGAAATAATAAACATAGTTACCTGCAATAGAATTATGTTCAGTATCAAGCCCATCTACTGTTTCTATAACATTAACTTCACCTGTTGTTAACACTGCAGATTTTAATTCTGTTCCATTATAATAAACCACTGCACCATTTACAAAGCCTAAAACTTTTACAGAGCTTTCAGCACTAACCAAATTGCGTGAAGGTAAATTAAAGTTTGGATTACCAATTAAACTAATGCTGGTATCGTCTACGCTTAATACATAATTGTCTTGGCTAACAATAAAGCTTTTTGTTCCGTTATAATCATTTCCAAGTTGTATACCGCCACCAAGATTATCGCCAGAAATTGTATAATATCTTAATTGATTTAAATTGTTAGATGCTGTTGTTGTAAAGAATACATAATTATTTGTAATACCAACAACATCGCTTATTATAGAGCTTTCTTGCATTGTTGTTTTATTTCCTGTAATTGGGTTTAATAAAACATAATTATTTTTATTATCTTGAGTTGTAATATAGAAAACTTTACCTAAGGTTTCGTTTGCAAACGCGTATTTTGTTACGTTGCCGCAAACCTCTTCTGTATTATTTTTTGTTTGTGTTGCATTTATGCGATACATTTTTGTATTGCTATCTGCAACTTCACAAACCATTAAATAAACTGAAGAACCATCATAATAATATTTATAAGTTAAACTGTCCCAATTAACATTAGATTGATAAACTCTTTCAACACTACCTGTTTTGTTTAATTTAATACGATTAAAGTCTACACGCTCTTTAGCCCAGTCTCCACCTTTAATTTTTTCTTGACAAGGAGAAGTAAAATATAAATAATCTCCAAACACATATAAACTTGTAGCTTCAAAACCACAAAGTTTATCGCTCATAGTGCGTAAATAATCGTCCTTGATGCTACCGTTGTCATTAGTTGTTAATTTACCATTGTTTAATTTTGCAACTTTAAGCGAACCTATTGTGTAGCTTGCATTTTGTTTTTCTTGCGAGCCACTCTCTTTATATCCATTTACAAAATATAGATATCCGTCGCTTTCTACAGCCAAACCACCATTGCCTATAGCATATGTTGAGTTGGTTTGAAAAAATGGGTCAGGCTTTTCTTTACAAGCAGCCAAACCAACTGCAAAAACACATAGAATTAAACATATTAAGATTTTGCCAAATTTTTTCATGTCTACCTTTTATACACTTTCTATTAATATTAACATAATCTATATCTTTTGTCAAATAAATTACTATATTTTGATACTTTGTTTATGTTTATTAAAAGTATTTTACCTCATTTTAATAAAATATTTATAATAAACTTTAAGTTGGACAAAAAAGTAAAATTTTAGTCATTTTTTCCTTTTTATACACCTGAACGGACAAAATTTTTGTCATACCAAAATTTTTAAATTGCTATAATATTTATATGAAAAGCAAAACCATAATTATATCTGAACAAAATTCTTCTGGACGCGGAATTTTAACCCTTTATCTAGAAGACGATTTATTAAAGGGCAAACTTCGTATTTATGACCTACCAAAATTGAACCCAACTTGCAAATTAGGTGTTTATCATAACAACGAAGTTTATTCTTCTAACTTAATTTACAAAAACGGATTTTATTCCACCTCTTTAGTTGGCAACTTTAATTTAGATGCCGATTTTTACACCGCAATTATTGACACTAATTTAAACAACAAAGTAATTTTATCTGGTGGCACCTATGCCGGTTTTTATTTTGATGACAATTCTGTTTTTTCTCCACTAAAAGAGGAAACAAAACCAACCTATGAACAATTACTTAATGATGAAGATTATAATATAAATTACAAGCAAGAAACCGACAGTTTAGAATTAGAACAAACTGAAATAAGTCACGAAACTTTACCACAAAATAATAAGAGCAAGAAAAACTGTAATTTCCCTGATTGTGCAAGTTGCAAATACAAAGAATATTTTTACTCTAATAACCCATTGCCAGAGCTATTACAAACAAAAAATGATATTAAAGCAGAAAGCCCACTACCCACTGAAACTCTAGAAAAAGAAAATAATATAACAAGCATTTTAGATAGTTTATTGCCACAGTTTGATTATATTTTAAAAAATTACCCAGAAAATGATGAGTTAAATAAACTAATTGACAACGCAAAATTTGTGCGCATTGCAGAAGGCGAAAGCAATTACTCTATTGGTGCAATATACGAAGAACAAAATATTCAATATATTTGTTATGCCATAAAGTGTAATTATAACACACCTGCACCTGAAGAATTAGGCAAGTTTTACCAATGGCTACCAACCGATGCAACCGACCCATTAAGTGAGGGTTACTACATTGTATATCAAGATGCACACGATTTAAAAATTATAGAAATATAACAAAAAACCTAGTTAATACTAGGTTTTTTCCCTTTATTTAAAAACTCTTTAACTTCTTCATCTAACTGCTTGAAATAAGCCTGATGTTCTTGATACGCTGTTTTGCCATCTTCAAGCGCCTTTCTCAACTCACTAACCATCAATTGAATATCTTTTACATATTTAAAGTTAATGGCTTTTGCCCTTTCTAATAATCTATTACAAAAACTAAAATATTTTTCTGCCAAAAGGTAAGCATCTCCGCCACCATTTTCTATGTTAAAGATTTCAATAGGTTTATATTCTTCATTCCACCTACGCACCGCCCAAGCAATTTTATCAACCAAATATTTCATAAATTCGTATTTGTCATAAAATGTTACAAAATCCTTATTTTCACCAACTTGCAATCTTGCCCTTGCCTTATCAACAATTAGCCCAACATCTTCAAGTTTAACCCAGCCTGCCGTCTCTAACAATTTGTCTACATAAAGTGTTGCGTCTTGACCATTATAAAAATCTGATATATGATAGCTTGGCAAGAATGTTGTTAAACTATTTTGCTTACATCTTCTGCTTAAAGATCTAGCATTACGGAAAATCTCCAAATCTTTTAAGTCTCCGTCGCTGTCTAGCGATGTTTTTGCCACTTTGGAACATTTTATTATTTGAGACAAATCTTTTTCGTCACTTTGAACATTTGTAACTAATGTATGGTAAATTGTCCAAGCCTCTGCGGCTAAATCTACCACACGGCTTGTTTTCTTTGTTTCTTTTAAAAACACCCCTGCAGTTCTATGCCTAAACTGATTGTTAAGGTTTGCTTCTGCAGTTCTTAAGTTATCTGCTTGTGCTTTTAATCCTTCTAAACTTTCACTATATCCAAAAGTTACTTCTTTGTTTAAATAAATTTTATTAAAAGCAGAAAGCGCTTGCGCATAAAATTTTACAACAGATTTTGCAAATTGTATAAAACGCGTCCAGTCCCAATAAGATCTGCTTCCGTTTGCAAAACTTGCACGCTTTTTTTCAAAAAAATCAAAATCTACACCAAAAAAATCTTTGCTTAGTTGCGCAGGTTTAACAGCTTGTTCTGTTTGCTGTGTTGCCTTAGATATCCCCGACACAATGCTTTTTGCAGCCGCAATGCCTTTTGCATCCCAAGGTTTTGGTAATTTTATTTCTTCGCCATCATCATCCGTTTCCCTAGGTTGTGAGTAATATAAGTAACTCATAACTTCCTCCAACGTTTAAAATTTGTTAAAACCTTATGTTAAAAATAGTATAACATAAAGTTTAAATAAATCAATAGGTTTAAATAAAATTTTTTATTTACAAATCACCCAATTTTTACCTATTTTTGTAATTTTTTATTTATTTTTAAAAAAGTTAATCAATATTATATAAAGCTAATAAATCTTAGCAAATATTAAATAAGCTTATCAATCCTTCCGCCACCATAACATAAACCGTCCTCACCATAAAGCACGGCAAACTGTCCAATAGTTACAGCCCTTTGTTTGGTTTTAAAATTTAGTTGTAAAGTGTGTTTATCTATTATTTTAACTTCAATTGCTTGGTCAGGTTGACGATACCTAAGTTTTACTGCACATTCAAAATCTTTGGTTACAACATCAGTTATCCAATTAAACTCGGTAACAATGCAACCGTTAGAATACATCTCCTCGCATTCTCCACAATTAACATACAAAGTGTTGGTTGCCACATCTTTTTTAACTACAAACCACCTATCATTATCATAGCCATTTTTACCGCCAATATTAAGCCCACGGCGTTGGCCTATTGTATAATACATTATTCCATCGTGTTCGCCAACAACATTACCTTGTAAATCTTTAATCTTTCCTTTTTGTGCAGGCAAATAACCACTTAAAAATTTTTTAAAGTTACGTTCCCCAATAAAACAAATACCAGTGCTATCTTTTTTGTTTGCCGTAACAAGCCCTAGCTTTTTTGCAATTTCTCTAACCTCGGTTTTATCTATATCAGCAAGCGGAAATAATGTTTTACTTAATTGTTCCGCACTTAATTGATTTAAAAAGTAAGTTTGGTCCTTACTTTTATCATAAGCTTTATACAAGTAAACTTTACCATCCCTGTCCACACGTTTACAGTAATGCCCTGTTGCAATATAGTCTGCGCCCAGCTCCATAGCAAACTTTAAAAACGGGCCAAATTTTATTTCTTTATTGCACATAACATCCGGGTTTGGAGTATAGCCTTTTTTATACTCATCTAAAAAATATTTAAACACATTTTCGTTATATTCTTTTGCATAGTTAACAGTATAGTAAGGAATATTTAGTTTGTTTGCCACGCGTTTCACATCTTCAAAATCTTGTTCTGCCGTGCAGTTGCCGTCAATTGTATCTTCTTCCCAATTTACCATAAAAAGACCAACAACATTATAACCTTGTTGTTTTAATAAGTATGCCGCAACAGAGCTATCTACTCCACCACTTAAACCTACTACTACTGTCTTTTGCTCCATAAAAATCTCCTAAAATTATTGCCTTGGTAAACTTACTGGTATTTTGTATTTGTTTATAGTTACTTTAAAAATATCTACAATCCACATAACAACAACAACACCCCACACTGCAACTAAAAGATAAAAAACCTGATACCATTCTGTAAACAATACTTTTCTAAAAAAGGTTGAGATTATAACATTTAAAATGCCAACGCAACAAAATGCCAAGTAAAATATTCCCCAGTTTTTACGCCCAGTATAAAAATGATGTGCACCAAAAAAACCTAAAAATATTGTTATAAGCAGCAATTTCCATTTTTTTATATCACTAGGGCAACCTTTACGATAAACAACACGTTCTTTATCTCCTGTTGCCAAAGCCTTACGCGCTTCTTCATTTGTTGCAGAATTTAATTTAACATAATTAAGCCTGCACTTTGGACAAACATTTGCTTCCTTTTCAACTTTAAAATTGCACCTAGGGCAACGTTTATTTTTTCCTATCATACCTCTATTTTAACACAAAACAAAAATTATTCCAACAGTTTTGGTATATTTACAAGTTTTATACTATCATATAACTATTTACTATAAATAATATGCCCAACTAATTTTTTGTTTTACATTAATGGCGCTATGCCTTTTCGCTATTTATTTTATTACAACCTACAATATTAGTTATTAACAACTATCATATTAATATTTTTATTATATAAAAAACACGGAAATTTCCGTGTTTTACTATAACTTATTGTTATCATCTATATTAGCATTATTTGGTTTCTTTGTTCTTGTAAATATATAGAATAAAGGGGTGTCTAATAATGCCAAGATTGTTTTTACTAATATTTGAGAAAGTATCATGTTTAGCAATATTTTTATTCCCAAACCTCCAAACAATCCAAAAGCAATCAACACAAATATAACCGTGTCTAAAATTTGCGCAGTAATTGTTGAAATGTTATTCCACACAAATTTAAATTTACTATTTGCACTAAGTTTATCTCTTATTTTATGGAATAAAAGTATATCTACAGTTTGCGCAACAACATAAGATACCAAACTTGCTATTGCACTATAAATACTAAATGACAATAAACTATTAAATTCTTTACTTGTGCTTGGCAAAAGCAAGGTTAACCCTATAAGGGCAGAACATATTATTTGGCAAATTAAACCATAAAGCATAACATTACGAGATTCTCGTTTACCAAACTTCTCGCCTATAATATCTCCCATTAGGAAAGTTACGGCATAGCACACAACTCCACCAGGAACGGACAACCATCCTATAGTGATAATTTTATATGATAAAATGTTTGAAAGTATTAAGGCTGATACAAACAAACAATAATATAACTCTTTACCTCGTTTCAATTCCGTTCACCCCTATTTCGCCAGAAGGCATTATCAAAAATCTTCCACTATCACTTTTTGTTTTTGCGTCTTTTTGTTTAGACATTACTGAAGAAGAAATTAATATTTCACAATCTTTATATTTGTAATTAATTATTGTAAAAATACCGTCCGTAAATTCATTTATTTTTTCTGGCATGCCTACTGATATATCTTTTATGGAAACAAATTGTTCATCATAATATTCTAACAATTCTTTGTTTGCATTTCTTAAACTTGTATCTGCTAAAAATTCTGTAAAGTCAAAAGTTTTAATACCATATTGTCTATAAAAATCTACAAATTCTAAAAGAGCTTTAGAATTAGGTATAAACTTTTTTAATAATATGGTATTTAAGGTTAAGTTGCCTTTATATAATTTTGCCAACTTTTTAATTTCTTTGTTTGTAGTTACTTTATTTACATAACCAAACTCTGAAGTGTTTAATTTATCATCAATGCAATATCTGCTTAAAAGTATTTTAACATCACGTTTTATTAATTCGTTAGAAATTTTTTCATCTAACAAGTTGGCACCATTACTTTCAATTTCCAACATTTTTGCTTGGTAATTATATTTATCTATTAACTCCATAGCCGGCATTAATCTTGGCGATATTGTAGGTTCTCCACCTGTAAAAATAATTTGAACAAATGGGCTATTAACAGTTTTTAAAATAGCATTAACTCGCTTAAAATATTCCTCATCGGTTGCAGTTCTGCCACAGCAATGCCTGCATTCCACCTTAAACCCCTCGCAAACCTTTTTACACAATTCGCTTTTAAAGGTTTGATTTCCTATACACACTTTGCATTTTGCATTACAATCCTCATTAAGCATAAGAACCAAACATGTATATGGAATTTTGTTTTCTTTATAAATTTTATCAAAATGTTCTTTTGTTATTAGCATAATACCCCTCAATAATCTTTCTATCTATACAAGCTGGACAAACACCGCAAGGGATTTCCCCACCAAGATAACAAGACCATGCTTTATCTATTTCTACATTTAATCTTTTGGCTTGTTTGTAAACCCAGTCTTTACCCTTTTCTACAAACGGCGCTTTTACTTTTACCTTTCCTGCCGTGCATAATTTTGTAAGATTATTTAATGCTGTTACAAATTCGCTAGAACAATCTTTATATGGGGTTTTTATTAAACCTAAATCAACTTCTATATTCTCTTTTGGAAAAAGTGAAGTTGCCACAGTAATAACCACACTTGCTAGCATTGCATTTCTAAATATTAACTCTGTATCTGCGTTCTTGTATTTAGTGTGATTGTCTGTTTTTACAATTTGCGTAACTTCACCACCTTTAACTAAAAGGCAATTATTAGAATATTTATAAACCTCTTCTATATTAATTTCTATCAGTTTACAATTTAATTTTTTTGTAAAAAATTTTGCAGAAATAAGTTCTTTATCTTTACTTTTTTGACCATAATTACACCACACAGCAACAACCTCATCACCTTTTTTTGTAAGGTGATGAAGTAATGTTGTGCTGTCTAATCCTCCACTGTATAATAAAACTTTTTTCATTATACACTCCATGTTAAACTGAAAGACATATTAATTGTCCAAGACCATGAAGCGCTACCCCATTTACCACCTGCGCCATCAGATCCTCCGCCATCAGAAGCTGCACTACTAGTAATTGTTCCATCAGTATTAATATATATAGTTGCATTACTATCCAATGAGTCCATAGTGCATTCTTTCCACTTTACAGTTACTGTTTTTTGGCTTGTTGGTCTATAACCAGACGGAATCGTTCCAATAACCGCTCCCGCACTACATGATGCAACAGATATATTAACATTACAAGTAACGCTACTTCCTGTTCTTGAAAGACTGTTTGTAGTAACAGATTTTGCATAAGCAAATGATACACTTGAAGTTACAGTTGTAGTAGTAAAGTTTGCAGTAATTGTTCTTGCACCAGTAATTGTTCCACTAGTGCTACTCCAACTTCTAAACGCATAACCTAAGTTAGAATAAGCGTATGTTGTATAACCACCAATACTTATAGAATTACCGCTTGTAGATATTGTAGAACCATAAGGCACACTTATGCTTGATCTACTTAAAGTTCCATAATTAGTATAATTTCTACTGAATGTTACGGTGTAATATCTTGTAGTAGCACTAAAGTTTGCTGTAATAGTTTTTGTGCCTGTAACAGTTCCACTTGCGTTACTCCAACTATCAAAAGAATAAGTATATTGAGAAGTTGAACTTGCCGCCGTTGCTGTTACATTTGTTGAGAATGTTTTAGAACTTCCGTTTTCAATATAACTTCCACTAAATGTAACTACATTGCCACTTGATGAAATGCTTACACCATAAGGCGCACTTACAGACGATGCACTTACCGTTCCACGACTTGTGTTATTTCTAGATATAGTAATACTATAGAACCTTGTGCTGTATGTAAAGTTAGCAGTAATTGTTCTTGCACCTGTTATTGTTCCACTTGTATTACTCCAACTACTAAACGAATATGTATATTGTGTTGATGAGCTTGCAGCGGTTGCAGTTACAGCTGTTCCATTTATTGTTACCTTATTTCCACTTACCGATATGGACGACCCATATGGCACACTGAATGAAGAATAGTTTACTCCGCCATAGCTTGAATTATTTGTTGCAAAGGTTACTGTATATGTTCTTGTTGATCTGCTAAAGTTAGCTGTTATTGTTGTTGCGCCTGTCACTGTTCCACTTGCACCGCTCCAACTATCAAACGCATAGCTGTATTGTGCAGTAGAACTTGCAGCGGTGGCTGTTACTGTTGTTCCATTTATTGTTATTGTGTTGCCACTTGCGGAAATTGACGACCCATATGGCACACTTATACTACTTGTAGATACTGTTCCATAACTTGTGTTGTTACTTGCAATAGTAACCGTATAACTTCTTGTGGTTCTTGTAAAGTTGGCTGTTATTGTTCTTGCGCCTGTTATTGTGCCTGTTGCGTTGCTCCAACTGCTAAATTCATAACTGTATTGTGCGGTTGTTGTTGCTGCAGTGGCTGTTATGGTTTGTCCATTTATGGTTATTGTATTTCCACTTACAGATATGGATGACCCATATGGCACACTTATACTACTTGTAGATACTGTTCCATAACTTGTGTCGTTTCTTGCTATGGTTACAGTGTAACTTCTTGTGCTACGTGTAAAGTTTGCGGTAATAGTTCTTGCGCCTGTTATTGTGCCTGTTGCGTTACTCCAACTGCTAAATTCATAACTGTATTGTGCGGTTGTTGTTGCTGCAGTGGCTGTTATGGTTTGTCCATTTATGGTTATTGTATTTCCACTTACTGAAATGGACGACCCATATGGCACACTTATACTACTTGAACTTACTGTTCCATAACTTGTGTCGTTTCTTGCTATGGTTACTGTGTAAC
>CANDFN010000020.1 GCA_947384015.1 uncultured Clostridia bacterium
AACTGGATGTTTACCAGAAGCTGTTTCACCAGATAACATTACCGCACTAGTGCCATCATAAACAGCGTTTGCAATGTCACTAACCTCTGCACGAGTTGGACGGCTGTTGTTAATCATACTTTCTAACATCTCGGTAGCAGTAATAACAGGCTTACCTTTTGCATTACATTTGTCAATCATCATCTTTTGAATGTCTGGCAAACGTTCTACAGGCAACTCTACTCCTAAATCTCCACGTGCAACCATAATAGCGTCAGACACTTCTATAATTTCATCAAGATTTTTTACACCGCGAGCGGATTCTATCTTGGATATAATTTTCATATCTCCGCCATTGCTTGTAATGAATTCTCTCAAAACTTCTACATCTTTTTTACTATTTACAAAACTTGCAGCAATATATTCGCAATCTTTTTCTATTGCCCATAAAATGTCATTTTTGTCTGCATCGTTTAAATATGGTGTGTTATATTCCACATTAGGCACAAACAAACTTTTGCGGTTAGACAAATATCCAGAGTTTACTGCACGTGTAACAATATCTTTTCCATTCACCTCTGCAACTTTAAAAACTAGCAATCCGTCATTGGCTAAAATTTTTTGCCCAGCTTTAATTACCTCAACTATTTCTGGCATATTTAAAGAAACTTGCTTTTCATCCCCTTCAACAGTTCTGCCTGTAAATGTAAAAGTTTGACCCTTTTTAATATTAACGCCACCTTGTTTAAAAGTTTTAACGCGAAGCTCTGGACCACGATTGTCTATCATAATTGGAAGTGGAACATTCAATTCCTTACGTATACGTTTTACTTGATTGTAAATTGTATCCATGTCTGGCCTACACGCATGCGATAAATTTATTCTAAACACATTTGCGCCATTATTCACCATAGCCCTCATAACAGAATAATCCATACACGCAGGACCAATAGTTGTAACAATCTTTGTCTTTTTCATTATTCCCCCTAACCTCTTTTGTTTTTATATTTATATAAACAATTATAACATATTATAAATTTTTTTAATAACATTTTGTGCAATTATTTAAATATATAAAAAAGTATAATATATCTCTTTAACAAAAACTGTTGCAAAATTAATAATTTGTGATATAATTAAAATGTTAGTTTTAACAAAAAAGCAAACTGCATTAATTAAAAAAAAGTGCAGTTTGTAACACATGGGGCTGACATAGTTTCGACTGACAATTGATATGATTATACGCATGTAGAGTGGCAACTCTTAAAACATGTAATTCGTTTGCACGAATAAAAATAAACGCAGATAATAACAATAAACTTGCTTACGCTGCTTAGTTAGCGTTGCCGCCCACCCATTGGTGCCGTTACAATAGAATTGGGCGTCAGATTAACGGAGAACGCTTTAATATGTTGCCTAGCATATTATGGTGTAATTTAGGCTAGCTTTAATTTGGTGTTAATGATAGTATATTAAAGCGAATGTAGTCATTAACTAAACATGTAGTGTATAGTCGTGTCCGTTGTTAGGACATGGGTGCAACTCCCATCAGCTCCACCAAACAAAAAAAGATGCAAGGTTGCATCTATTTTTTATTTAAGCAAAACAGAGATAGTGTCATTTAAGCCAAAGTATCAATAGCCTATTAAATTTGATTTATTAACATCTCTACATCCTTCATCAGTTGCATAAGTTTAAAATGTATTTTGTATTTACACTATTAAAGATTTATCTAATTGAACCTATACATATAAGGATTGTTTTTTATTTGATTAGTATCGCACATTTTGCAAACTTCTCTTTAAACATTTTTATTTTGTAAGTTGAAACCTTTTTCATAATAGGTTCATCAATCGCTTTATATTTTGAATTTCACAAAACTTACTCTTAATTATATTTTGTAATACTTACATATATCCACTAAGAATTTGAATTTTAATAATAAAAAACAGCCAAATTGGCTGTTTTTTTAACTTTTAAATTGTGTTTAACCTTTACCAGTTTTTAGTCCGCTCCAGTTTGCATATACGGTTGTATTTCCAGTTATTGTAATTTCTGTTATGTTTGCTCCACCCTTGCTGGTTGACCAACCATTGAAATTATAATGCCACCAAACTCCAAGCCCAGAGGTATAAACCCAAGTTGCTTTATATTGAGATAAGTCAACAACAGTGCCTTCTAACACCCTTAAACTTGTTACTGGGAACTCTATGTGAGATTTATAAGCACTAACAACATTATTATCTTTACTAAAGGTTACATCATAATAATACTTAACTTCATAATTCCAAACAACTTCTATTGTTGTATCGTTATTTGGGAATATCGTTAAATTATTATTAAAGCCTACAAAAGTATAAGTTTCTTGTTTTGTCTGTGTTCCATCATCAAGCACAACAGTTGAGTAATTGTTAGGCAAGGTTATAGCCTCACCTTGATAGCCTGTTAGGACAACTGTTTGATTATTACAAGTGCTGTCAACAATAGTTACTGTATACAAATTCCTAACATGGACGTTTAATTCTTCGTTAGGCATAATTTCTGGCAAAGTAATTTCTTCTAGGTAAGCTGCATCTTTATACCATTTTGTTGTGTCTTCCAATTTTATATTTGTAGGTAAAGTTATTTTTTTACCAACTTCATACCCCACACTAGAAATTAAAACTCCGTTATCGTAAATGTTTAACAACTTAGTTTCTACAACATTAACAACATCCCATTTTGCATATAAGGTTACATCGTAATTTGGAACAACTGTTCCTCCATTCCACGCCTTAACAAATAGTTCGTCTTCATACCAACCTGCAAAAGCATAAGTTGTTGTTTTTGTTGCAGTGCTTATAACAACTTTCTCAAATTGCATTGGAAAATCTAAATAAGTCCCTGCTAAAGCACGATATGTATTATTTGTTTGCAATAGTTCGTTTACAACTTTTACATTATAGTAAATTTCTACTTTTTCATCCCACTTGGCGTATAAAGTAATATCTCCACGTTTAATCTTTCCTTCTGTTACCATGGTGCCATCTGCAAAATTGGAAGATGAGAACCAACCCACAAACACATAGGTTGTTTTTGTAATACCGTCATCAACCACACGGGTTTGCAAGGTAGGAAGGTTAAATTCAGTATCAATAGCGCCTGTAATGTTTTCAACCTCTTCTCCGCCATTTTCTTCAAAAGTTACTGTGTATGTAGTAGAACTTGCCAACTCCCATTTACCTTTGCTAGCCTGCCACTTTTCGTCTACTTTATATGTATAATTTGCAAAGAAATCTTCAGCAGTTGTCCAATCTAAAGCTTCACCAATATTGTTTAATGCCAAATTATTTGTTTTTATATCTATTTTAAATGAATTTGAAATTGGCAAACTAACTTCTAATGCTCCACCTGAAATATAATCTTTTCCGTTAATCTCCTTAGTTGTTATGGTTAATTTTAAGCTGTCTAACTGAGGATTATTTGCAAGTTCTTTTAGGTTTAAAACAAGCGAACAATTTGTTCCGTCCCAATCAAAGCCTAATAAAATATTATTAATATCTATAGGTGTTTCCCTATTGCCTGCAAGTGTTGTTGCTTTTGTAATTTCATTCATTATAATATCTTGGAAACCAAAACCATAGCTTAACAACATTAAAGGGTCATCCATAAATTCTTCTAATGTAATTTTCAATTTCTTTTCGTAAAGCCTGCCACTGCTACTTCCAAATACAGGAACAGTTTCACTACGATAGAAATAAACATAACCGTCTGCATAGTATAAGTTAAGTATTCTATTTAACCCACAATATAAACCGCTAACAGTATCTCCAAAGGCATAAGGGACATCATTGTTAACAGGGGCAATTACAGGTATTGGACCAAATTGCGCCATTATTTGTGGTTTATTATTTACCAATTTTATTTTTACATCAATTGGAATGTCCATTGAAATCGGCTTGTCTATAGATGCAATTTGCATATCTATTTTTAAATTTGTTGTAATGTGGAAATCTGTTAACTTTGCTGTATTAATTACTGCATAAACCAATTTGTCTATTGTTGACAAGTCTAAATAAGCAGCCTCATCAACAACAATCTCTTTAACTTCTTCCAAATAGTTAAGCGATACATGTGGTGTTAATTTGTATTTGTCTATTTGTATTTCACTTGTTGTAGCTTCTACAATATTATAATTAAAATCTGTTAAAATGCTAAAATCAATTCCTAACAAGTTGCCAGAAAGTTTATAACCAAACTCGTTTTTCTCTTCAGTCATAGTTTGCAAGCTTTCCATTATTTTAGACACATCAAAACCAGAATTTGAGGTTTCAACTTCTGTGCCGTCTAAATTAACATCTTCTAATGTTTCAATAGCTCCACTTTCTTCTGTTCCATCAATAAGTTGTGTTACAATTTTTACAATATCTGAAATTTTGTCTGTTTGAATTTTATAATTGCCACCCAAAACAGTTAGATACAACCACTTATCTTTAAATGTTACATCTAAAGACAATTTTTCTTCTACTGCCAAATGAGCTTGCAATGCAACTGCCTCAAAGCCATTAGAAAGGTCTACATACAAATGAGCTGTTATTGGTAAAGATTCTACATCGTCTGCTACCAACTCTGCATTAAGGTCTATTTCAAAACCATTTGCCGACATTATGCCTTCTAGCATTTTATCAAATGCTGTAGGCTCTTCTACTGTGAAAGATGTTCCAAAAGAATCTGAATTGTTGTTATTTGCTGTAGAACTAGTAAATTTTGCAAGAAAAACCGTGCCAACCGTAGTTAACAATGTAATACAAATATATAAAGCTGATAATCTTAAAAATTTTTTCATAATTATCTTCCGTTTTTTTATATTGTTGGTATTTCTTTTGCCTCGTAACTAAAATGATAGGTTATTTGTGATGTTGTTCCAACATTCATACCCATCTTTTTTACTGTGTATTTTTCAGAGCAAACAATTTTATTAAATGTTCCGTCACTATTTAAGTAAATTTCTATGTTGATATAATTAAAATTAGGGAAATCCCCCAACCCACTTAGGTTTTTAATTTGTTTAACATACAAGAATGCGGATGAAGCATTTAAAGACATTTTAATGTAATACCCTCGTTTGCCATCATCTAAAGTGCAAGCTCTAGGATTTGTTGCACTTTCTATTGTTTTTGACGAAACAATGTAAGGTTGAAAGTTTAATGGGGTTGTCCCATTCTTTTCCTTCCATTGGCTTAAAGACATTTGTTCGTTAAGATTATTAAAAGTTGCGCTAGTTTGTTGAATGTTTGTGCCCTTATAGATTTTAACTAAATCTGATGAAGCATCATAATAATTGCGTTCTGCAATATTTGTATCAACACCTAAAATAACTTGACCTTTGCTTATGTTTTCTACAAAATAAGAATTATTGTTTCTATATTTTTTTGTGTAGATATTTTGCTTTACACCCATAGCGTTTATATTTCCTGCTGCATCCATGGTTACAATGTTTTTAGCTGCCACTTTATGTTCTGCAATAATAAATGCGTTTACTCCACTTAAACTAGCAATATCGCTTGAGCCGTATTTCGTAAATATTTCACTTTCATTATCTCTTAAACCTTCCTCGGAATAATTGCTGTAATCAATACCTTTAAACAATAAAGTAACATACAACATACCAATCATTATTCCAGAAGCCACAGCTGCCAACATTAAAAACATAATGCCAATTTGACTTTTAGGTTTAGCTTTACCTTTATAATCTCCAGCTATTATCTTTTGCATTAATAAGTCTCCCCTTGATTTTCTTTAGCATCCAATGCTTTATGACTTTTTGATAAAATTATAAATTAAAGCAAATAGCGAATTTGTTAATTTAGTATAACCTCTATAATCCGCTATTATTCGTTCCATAGGTTACACCTTGCTGAACTTATTATAATTTTATATAAAAAATCCCCCAATTGCAATAGAATTTTAAAGTTTAAAATAGAAAGATGTTTTACTTTTTAATAGACGAACTCTAATGAAAATAGATAATAAAATATTTTGCTCTAATTAAATTATAATTTCTTCTAAAATACTACAAAATAGATAAAAATAAATATTTTTAATTATTTTTTATACAAATTTATTTATATTTATGTTATATTATTAAAGACAAATAAAAGCTATTATTCTATTTATTTTCACAAAATAAATTATTATCTGCGATTTATTTAAAAGGATTAATATGGACACAAAACATACATTTAATAATGAAGCTGAAGATTACGAGCAAACCAGCCGAGCTGTTAACATCTTTTTTGATGAGAGTTTGCAAGAACTTGTTAATGCCATAAACATAAACACAAAAAAACAAAAGGTTAGAATTTTAGATGTTTGCTGTGGCACTGGAATACTAACCCAGTTAGTAGCAAAACAATATCCAAAGGCTGAATTTGTAGGGCTAGACTTTGCAGAAAATATGTTAGCCATTGCAAAAACAAGAATGGAAAATTATACATTTACAGCAAAATGTTGCGATGTGTTAGATACAGAACAAATGCTTGCACTTGGCAAATTTGACCTTATATTATCTTCTTTTGGCATACACAATATTCATGGTTGTGCAGAAAAACAAATAGCCATTAACAACATCTTTTCCGCATTAAAACCTAACGGCGAATATATTGTGCTAGATTACATTAAAGGTAAAGATAAAAAAGAATGTAAATACTTTACTAATTACTTTAAAAATTTTCTATTAAGAACTTATAACAAAAAACAAACAAAAGAATGGATTAAATTATTAGCCGAAGAAGACGAACCCGAAACAATACAAAACAATTTTAAACTATTAAAAAATGCCAACTTTAAATCAACAAAATTAATTTGGCAAAAAGAATATCTTGCAATAATACAAGCAAAAAAATAAAAAGCACAGCCTTAGCTGTGCTTTTTTATAAATCAGAAAAACTTATTGGTTGGTTGGTTTTTTGTTTGTCACAAAAGTTTTCTAAAACATTAAACAATGGAATAAGTTTATCTTGCTCTACATTAAAACGAGCCACCCTGCCATCAATGGAAGAACCATCGTCATAAACATTAAAAGCTTGTTGCAATTCTTCTTTAGATTTTAAGCAAAATGCTTGCATAACCTCTTTATGAGAAATTGCCATAGACAAATCGCAATAATAACTCTTTCCACCTATTGTAAACTCGCATAAAGTATGCAAGTCTTTCCTTCCATTTTTAAGCACAACTCTGCAATTAATTATATTGCATTTTACATCTATTCCAAAGCGTGAAGGTCCGCTATTTTCATTTGCAATAAGGTAAGTTAAATAAGTAGCAAACTGCCTACACACACCCATGCCTTCCAAAATACATTTTTTCAAGTTTAAACGTTGATGATAAACTTTCAATCTTTCATTTTTATCTTCTATATCTTTTACTACTTTAGCGGTTTCTCTATCATATTTAAGAGTATTAGCTAAAAAATAGAAAGCCTTACCAATATAATCTAGTGCATATTCTTCTCTAGAATTAGCCTGAACCATAGAAGTCTGCCCTATAAGTTCGCTATTAAGTTCCCCCATTTTCTCTAAAATTAAATATTCTTCAAATTCATTTGCATCCATAACCCACCTTCTTCCTTATTCGCATAATAACACGGCTTGCAAAATTTGTCAATATCCAAAATTGTTTTTTAATTTTTATATTTACAAACAAAAAAACGCCTTAAATATCAAAAGCGCTTTTTATTTTAATTTTCTATCCAGTTCTCGCTGTTTTATGGTTTCTCGTTTGTCGTAAAGTTTTTTACCTTTTGCAACGGCTATTTCAACCTTTAAATTACTTCCGCTAAAATATGCACGTGTTGGCACTAAAGTTAAATGTTCAATTTCTATTTTCTTTTTAATCTTTGCAATTTCTTCTGCATGTAAAAGCAGCTTTCTATCTCTCCTAGTTTTATCTGTGCCCCTACCAGCCTCAAACGAATTTGAATATTCTTTTATATAACTATTCCTTAAAAAGCATTCATTATTTTTTATATACGCATAACAATCGCTAATTGAAAAATGACCAAGACGAACAGCCTTGATTTCATCCCCTGTTAACACAATGCCTGCTTCATAAGTGTTTAGTATTGTATACTCAAACCTAGCACGGCGGTTTTCCGCTACATTTTTCATACTTATATTATATCAAAATTTTTTATATTTGCAATCAAAACATAAAAAATATACTAGTTTTATTTTTTAAGTTTCTATTTTTTTTCTAACAAACAATTTTTTATTAACATAAATTTTATTATAAAGACATAAAAAACGCAAAAGTTATTTTCTTTTGCGTTTTTTGTTAGATGATTTTGATTTTTTGCGGTTTTGCATATATGCTTTGGCTGTTGTTTTAAACTGTTTTTTGTTTTGCTTGGCTTTATTGGTTTTATTATTTTTATCTTTTTTACCTTTATCTCCAACATTAATAACCTTTACAACATTTTTAGAAGCTTTATTCTTTTTATTTTGAGTATTTTTTCCATCTACTAAAAAGTCTTTAATAGTTCCGCCACCTGGCAAATCAAAATCTATCTGTCTTGCCTTTGTGTTTGCCGCAGCAACTATTACACGGATTTTATCGCCAATCTCGTATTTGTGAGATTTGCCCACCAAAGAAAGTTTTGTTTCGTCATACTCGTAAATATCAAACGGTAAACAATCAACTTTTAACAGTCCCTCTACTCCATTGTCTAATTCCACAAACAGTCCGTATTCCTGAACGCCAGAGATTGTAGCTTCAAACTCTTCACCCAAGAATTTAGACATATATAAGGCTTTTTTGTAATCGTCTACCTCGCGTTCCGCTTCGTCTGCATTCTTTTCTGCAACGCTTGAGGTATCACTAACCCTTTCTACAATAACTTTATATTTATCTTGCAAATCTCTAACAGGCACACCATTTAGGGCATATTTTAAAATACGGTGAACCATTAAATCTGGATACCTTCTAATAGGGCTGGTAAAATGGCAATAATATGTGCTAGCCAAACCAAAGTGCCCCAAACAGGTTGGCGCATACCTAGCTTTCATCATAGTGCGCAAAGCTAAAACAGACAATGTTTTTTCTTTAGGTGTACCAATAATTTTTTCCATTATTTGTTGATAGGCAATAGGTTTATCTCCGTCTTGTTCTAAATTATTAGCAATCCCCATGGCTTTTAAAAGAACTGCAAGTTTTGTAACTTTTTCAGCGTCCGGTTTTTCGTGCACGCGATAAACTATTGGAAGTTTATGTTTATAGGCATATTCTGCAACAACCTCATTTGCCTTAAGCATTAAACTTTCTATAATTTCGTGCGGTTCATCTGGCATACGTTTACCAATGCTTACAATTTCGCCTTCTGCGTTTTCTAATATATATGGTTCTGGAAGGTTAAATCTAATTTCTCCACGCTTTGCCCTTTCGTCCTTTAATGCATTAGACAATTTTTGATATAGTAAAATATCTTCTACAACATCTTGATACTTTTCTCTTAGTAACTCGTCGCCTTCTAAAATTGCACCTATTTCAGTGTAAGTCATACGGTGGCTACTTTTTATAATACTTTCAAACACTTCGGCTGATAAAAACTTTAAATTCTTATCAAACTGCATTACAACACTAACAGTAAGCCTATCTTCCCCCTCGTTAAGCGAGCAAATCCCGTTGGACAACTCTTTTGGTAGCATTGGTATAACTTGATTAGGGAAATATACACTCGTCCCCCTTTGTTTAGCCTCTTTATCTAACGCGCTACCTTCTGTAACATAATGAGTTACATCTGCAATATGCACATAAAAAGTATAGCCATCATCTTTCTTTTCCACCGAAATTGCGTCATCAAAGTCTCGCGCATCTTCACCGTCAATTGTTATCGTTAAAAGCTCCGTAAAGTCTTTTCTCTTTTTAAACTTGCTTTTATTTACCTTTTGAGGAATATTAAGTGCTTCATTTATTGTGCTTTCTTCAAACTTATCGTGCAGTTTATGTTCCCTTATAATAGACAACTGCTCTACTTTAGGGGAATTTGCTTGTCCAAGCACTTCTATTATTGACCCAGTTAAAACATCACTATCTGCAGCATACTCATCTAACCTAACCCAAACCTTTTCGTTATTTTTTGCATTTAGGGCATTACCTTTATAAATGCGGATTTGTGGCAATTTTTCATTATCTGGCAAAACTACATTTTTGCTTTTGCCAACAATATAAGTTCCTACCACATGAGTAGTGTTACGTTTTAGCACCTTAACAACTTTACCCTCAATATTTTCTGGCGACTTCATATCTGTAATTTCTACAATACAATCATCTCCGTCAAAAGCCCCATTAATTTGAAATGCTGGTATAAAAAAGTCATTAAATCCGTCAACTTGTGCAAACCCATAGCCTTTTTTATTTAATGTTATTTTAGCTTTAAAAAAACCTCTATCAGCGCAGATAGATATTCTACCACTATCGTCTAAAAACAACTTACCATTATCAATTAAACTAAGAGTAACTTCTTTAATGTTTTCTACTGATTGATTTGTAAGTTTGTTTAATTCGCTTGCAAGTTCATCTAAATTTAAATAGATAAGCTTGTTCTTTCGCATTAAATCTATATATTCCATACTTCTATTTTAACAAATTTTTATAATTTAATAAAGAAATTTTATATACATTTTAATTTAAAACAAAAAAAGTGGTATTAAACCACCTTAATTAAAATGAAATAAACTATTGTAAATAATGCAATTATGCCAAGGCAAATGTAAATTAAACGGGTTATTCTACCTTCCCTTGAACCAGATTTGTTTTGTGCATAATAACTATCTTTGTTACCCATTATTACATTGTTGGTTTCATTTCCACCAGAAATTTGCATAAACACAAGCACAACTAACACAAGACAAAGTAAGGCAATTAAAACCAAACATACACGTGCTATTATTGGAAAACTGGTGCTCATCCAATTTGGGATTGTATCTGCTAAAAATAAATTCATTGTTCCTCCAAACCTAAAAATTATATCATAAAACTAATGTATTATCAACTTATTTTCTTAAATATGTTAATAAAATTAACACCGCCATAATTAGTATTCCAACAATTAAAAAGGATATTTTTTTATAACGCTTTTTATCGTTATCATAAGAATTAAAGAATTTTATTATAAACATAAAGGTTAATCCAAGCAACACAACCCAAATGGCTGCAAACACAAATGGATTTATACGTTGAATAAAGTTAACAAATTGATAATACAAAGATTTCATAACTCACCTTGATGTCATTATATCATAACCCTAAACTTATGTCAAGTTTGATTAATTAAATGTGTTATAATTTTATTATTTTTTTACTATTAAGCTTTTGCCTTCAAAATATTTGTAAGGCTTAATTTCCATCATGTCTAAAATTGTTGGCGATATATCGCACAAGCCACCAAATCTTTTTAATTGATATTGATGCGTATTATCTAACACAACACAAAACACCCTGTTTAATGTATGCGCCATATGTGGAAGTCCGTCTTTTGTGCGCATGGTTTCTGCATTTCCATGGTCTGCTGTAAGCAGAATTATATAGCCCAACTTTTTTGCATGATTAACTACTTTTTTCACACATTTATCTAAATACTCCAAAGCCTCTACCGTTGCCTGATAATTACCGGTGTGCCCAAGCATATCTGGGTTAGAAAAGTTTACAACAATGTTATCATAATTTTCATCAGTTGCTTTTATAACTTCATTTACTATTTCGTTTGCACGCATTTTAGGCGTAGTTGCAAAGTCTATTACCTTATGGCTTATGATATGTTTTCTATCTTCATTAGGGAAAGGTTCTTCCCTGCCGCCATTTAAAAAGTAGGTTACATGAGCATATTTTGTGCTTTCGCTTATTTTTATTTGTTTTAATCCCAAATTAGATAAATATTCGCTTAAAGTGTGATTAACTTTTGGTGCAGGATATAAAACTTTAGATTTTACAACACCCACACTAGACATTGTTACCAACTGGCATTTTAGCCTTTCTTTACACATTTTCGCCATTTGACGCACTCTATCTTCTCTAAAATTGAACAAAAATAAAACATCTTTGTTTGTTAATTTTAAATCTTCTTTTGTTTTTATATGTGTAGGTATTACAAATTGGTCATTATTGCCAGCCCTGTGTTGAGTTTTTAGATAGTTTTCTATCTCTTTTAATTCTGTAGCCTTATCTGCTTTAAACATTGCATTAAAAGCTATTTCTGTGCGGTCTAGATTATCTTCCCTATCCATTGCGTAACCGCGTCCACCAATGCTGGCAATTTCACAATTTTGGTATTTTTTTATTTTGTTTTTTACTTGTTTTATATATTTTAAACTATCGTAAGGAGAAGTATCTCTTCCATCTGTATAAAGATGTAAAAAGATATGCTTTGTAGTTGGCGATAACAAATCTATAATCTCGTATGCATGATTTATATTGCTATGCACATTCATATCGCTCATCATACCGCACAAATGCAGGCATCCACCAGATTTTTGCAATGTATTCTTTACCTCTTGCAAAACTTTATTATTTCTAAACTCTCCAGTTTTAACATCATCATGAATTTGTTTTACAGTAGACTTAATAATTCTACCTGCGCCAATAGTGGTATGCCCAACTTCACTTCCTCCCAATTCTCCTTTAAAAATACCAACAGCTTCTCCGTCTGTTTTTATTAAAGCATGAGAGCCTGCTTTTAAACCCTTTAAAAAAGGTGTGTTTGCATTGGCAACCGCATTATATTCGTTTTCTTCTCCTTCACCATATCCGTCTAATATTATTAATAAACTTTTTTTCATACTCTCCCCAACAAACTTATCAATTTATCAGTTCTTAAAGACAGCCCTCCAACCAAAAAACCATCTACCTTACATTTTTTTAAATTAATGCAGTTCTCCTCATCCACACTGCCTCCATATAAAATAGGATTATTAAAGCCTAACCGCTTAATCTCTTTTTTTATTATCGCCACTTTTTTATTAATATAACTAGCAGTCGCCGTTTCTCCCAAACCTATTGCCCAAACAGGTTCATACGCGATATAAAATTCTGCCTTAGCGTTTATTTTAGATAATGTAGTTCTAAGCTGTTCTATTATTAAAGCGTCCGCTTCATCCTTTTTATTTTCTCCAACACAAATAATTGGAATAATTTCATTATCAACAAGCTGTTTAACTTTACCTGCTATATCTTCATTAGTTTCAAAAGCTCTGCGGTCGCTATGTCCAACAATACAGTGTGTAACATCAAAGTCTTTTAACATACTTGCACTTATTTGTCCAGTGCATTTACCTTTGCTATTTGCCGAAACATCTTGACAGCCCAAAGCATACCATGTTTTATTTTTTGCAAAAAAAGGCACATAAACAAAAGGTGGACACAAAATAAGTTTTGTGTCCTCTACCCGATTATTATTTAAATGCTTTAAAACAATCTTATAATCTTTTAAATTTAGATTCATTTTATAGTTTGCAACAACAATCATAACCCCTCTAAATTTCTTCAATTAACTCCACGCAAGGAAGTGTTTTACCTTGCAACAACATTAAAGAAGCTCCGCCACCTGTTGAAAGATGTTCGTTTCTACCAGCGCCTGCAGTTTGAAC
>CANDFN010000021.1 GCA_947384015.1 uncultured Clostridia bacterium
ACATCTCGTTGAAGTTGATACCGAGTGTGATATTGATATAGTTTTCTTTTATCATCCTGTTGCACATAAATAACGCTGTGCAATTTGAAGAGAGCTCATCTCTAAGTCAAACATTGCAACAGTTTTATTATATTTAAGTGCCGCATTAATAGCAAAGTTAACAGCAAGTGTTGTTTTACCAATACCCGGACGTGCTGCAATAATAATAAGTTCGCCACTTTTAAAGCCATTAGTGTATCTATCTAATGTTGGGAAGCCGACTTTAACACCCATGTTTGCATTAGGGTCGCTTGTAATTTTTTCCATTAAATCTAATGCTTCATTAACACCAAATTTAATATGTTCTAAGGTTTTTGCATGTTGATTTTGAGAAATATTAAATATAAGTTCTTCTGCACGGTTTAGCACATCGGCAGATTCTTTACCCTCAAAAGCTTCGTTAATAACAGTTTGGCAAGACTGAATAATTTGCCTTAACAAACTATCATTTTTTATAATGTCTGCATAATATTTGTAGTTTGCCGCACTTGGCACGAAGTTGGTTAAATCTGTTAGATAAGTTAGCCCACCAACCTCTTCCAATTCGCCATTTTTATCTAAAACATTGCTTACGGTAACATAGTCTACCGCAACATCTTTTATGTAGTTCTCATACATTGCTTGATAAATTTTTTGGTGTGCAATAGAGTTAAAGTCATAATCTTTTATAACTGGAAAAATATCTGCACATGCATCTGGCGAAATAAACAAACATCCAAGCAAACTTTGCTCTGCATCTAAATTATTTGGCAACATTCTTGGTTTAGCAGCTTCCACTATACCCTCCTTAATTTAACCTATATAAAAGACATTTATTTAAACACATCCGTTTTATTATCTTCAACTTTAGGTTTTGATTTTTTGTTTTTTTCTATTTTTCTTGCAATAAGTTCTTCAATGCCAACCACAACAAGTAATATTACAATAAACGAAAATATTTGTAATCCATTAGATGTAATAACTTTGCGGGTAAGATATGCAAACGCAAATAAAAATGGTATACATATAAGCACTGTTATTGCTATACGTTTTGCCACTTTTAATATCTTTTGCATATCAAACTTTGAATTTGGCATTAACCCTCCACAACTGGTTTTCTACTTTTTGCTCGTAATTGATGGTCTAAAATTTGTTTACGTATTCTTATTGATTTTGGCGTAATTTCAACCAATTCATCATCTGCAATAAATTCCAAAGCTTCTTCTAGTGACATGTCTTGAATTGGAGAAAGTTTAAGTGCGTCATCGCTTGCGCTACTACGTGTATTGGTTAGCTGTTTGCGCTTACAAACATTTACAACAATGTCTTCAGCTTTAGGGTTTATACCAACAACTTGACCCATATACACTTTATCGCCTGGGCGAACAAGCAAACGACCTCTACCTTGAGCATTAAACAAACCATAGGTAATTGCTTCGCCAGTTTCATAACTTACCAAAGAGCCTGTTGAACGTCCGTCAATATCTCCTTTGTAAGGTTGATAGCTGTCAAAAATGCTAGATATAATACCTTCACCGCGAGTATCGGTAAGTAGTTGAGATTTATAACCAAACAATCCACGGCTAGGAACTAGGAATTGCAATCTCATTCTGCTTCCTATTGGAGACATATCTAACAATTCGCCTTTTTTAATACCCATAGATTGCATTACTGTGCCAACACTCTCTTCTGGAACATCTAGCACAACTTTATCTATAGGTTCACATCTTACGCCGTCTATTTGTTTAAACAAAACACGTGGACGGCTAACTTGGAATTCATAGCCATCTCTACGCATGTTTTCAATTAATATAGAAAGGTGCATTTCACCTCTACCGCGAACATTAAATTTTTCCGCAGTATCACCGTCTTGCACTTGTAAAGATAAGTCTTTAACAGCTTCTTTAAACAATCTATCTTTAATATGCCTGCTGGTAACAAACTTACCTTCTCGCCCAGCATAAGGGCTGTCGTTTACCATAAATGTCATTTCAACACTTGGTTCACTTATCTTTACAAATGGAAGTGCTGACATATCGTCGCTGGCACTTGCAGTATCTCCAATAGTAATGTCTGGAATACCTGCAATACAAATAATATCGCCAGCCACGCCTTCTTCTACAGCATCCCTTTTTAAACCGTTAAAGTTGAATATGTTTACAACTTTACCTGTGTAACGTTTTGCTGTATCAAAATAGTTTTTAACGTAGACAGTTTGATTTAATTTTACTTTGCCAGATTCTACCTTACCAACTGCAAGTTTACCAAGATAATCGTTTTGCTCGGTAGATGAAACCAACATTTGGAAAGGAGCCTGAACATCCATCTTTGGTGCAGGTATGTGCGAAATAATAGCCTCAAAAAGAGGGTCTAAATTTTCGCCTGCAACTTTATAGTTAGTAGTAGCAACCCCCGCACGGGCAGATGCATAGATAATAGGGCTATCTAATTGCTCGTCACTGGCATTTAAGTCTAACATCAATTCTAGCACTTCATCACCCACAACATCAAGGCGAGCATCCGGACGGTCTATCTTATTTATAACTATAATAACTTTTAAGTTTAATTGCAATGCTTTTTCTAGCACAAAGCGGGTTTGAGGCATTGGGCCTTCAAAAGCATCAACAACCAACAAAACACCATCCACCATTTTAAGCACGCGTTCCACTTCCCCACCAAAGTCGGCGTGTCCAGGAGTGTCTACTATATTAATTTTTGTGCCTTTATAAAATGCTGAACAGTTTTTTGAAAGGATTGTAATACCTCTTTCTCGTTCTAGCGAGTTAGAGTCCATTACCCTATCTTGAACTTCTTGATTGTCGCGAAAAATACCGCCCTGTTTTAAAAGTGCGTCTACTAAACTTGTTTTACCGTGGTCTACGTGTGCAATAATTGCAATATTTCTAATGTCCATAATTAAATTCCTTGAAGTGTGTAAATTTTATCTTAACTAGCTTATAGCTAGAACATTGTGTTAACTAATCGTTGTCTTTATTATTATCATCATCATTTGGGCAACCTGGGCAGTTAGCACAATCGCCATCACAACCTTTGTAATAAATCATGTTATACCTCCTTAAAAATTTATTAACAACCTATTAATTTTAACCCAAAATTACAATTTCCTACAACAGGGCGAAAAAAACAGACTATTAACAAAGATATAATAACACAAATAGTAAAAAATAGCAATAGAAATATTAATTTTGACACTAAATTTATTTAAAACTTAGTTAAAAATAGTTGATTTTTTCTTTTGTATTTGATAGCATTTTTTAAGATGAACATCATCTAAAAAGGAGAAAAACATGAATTCTATTGGAACAGGCGAATTTATAAAACAAATATCAGAGGAAACAGGCTACACACAAGTTCAAATTAAGGAAATTCTTAATGCAGCTGGTGAACAAATAAAAACAAATTTACAGAACAATTTGGAAATGCACTTTATAGGCTATTTTAACATTGGCGTTAAAGAAAAAGCTGCTGCTACCAAACTTAATCCATTTACTGGTAAAAAAATTAAAGTAGAAGCCAGCAAAGTGCCTACTGTTAAATTAAGTGCAACCTTTAAAAAAATGTTAAAAAAATAAATAAAAAAGAGGATTATTTCTCCTCTTTTTTATTATTTGCCACCCTTTCTATAATTAAGATAACATTTCGGGAAATGCCAATATAATATAAAATCCAATTTATTAAAACAAAAAAGGTGCATAACGCACCCTTTTTTATTTTTTGCTTTTACCTGTTTTTCTCATGCACTTTTCAAGATAAGCTTTTAATTTATCTAGCCCACCTGTTAAGCAATCTTTCCTAATACAAACAAATTCTATTTTATTAAATACTAAAATTAATCGCTTGTTATCTTCTATATAACTGGTAAGAGCCCTTAAGCTATGTGCGCTTTTTGCAACTTCTTTGCCGTCTTTATATAAAACCTCTGTGCACAAACCAGAATTGTCTATTGTAATTGCCAGTTGATCCATCTCTGCCAAATTTTGTTTTTTATAGCTCTTTTTCTGTTGGCGGACAATTGTAAGTGGAATAACTAAATATAACACCTGCAAAACCACTAGGGCTGAAAGTAGAACAATGTCCCAAATAAGGTTTTTTCCTTTAACAATGTCCCAAACAAGCAATCCTACCATAACTAAAATTAGTATTGGTAGCATCACCGCAATTACAACATCTTTTTTTCTGCGTTGAGATTTATACACATATTTTGCACTGGTAATGCTATCTTCTAATTCAAATTTATATTTACATTCAAACATTATAACTCCTAAATTTTATCGTGCACTCTATATTGTTTCAATTTTTGATGACGACGGACAAAGAACACTATTAATATTATTGCCACTATAACAAGTAAAATTAAAACTACAATTAAAATTTGCCACCAAGCAAGCATCACACGTGTTTGAGTTAACAAAATTCTATCTATTGTATTCATTGTGGTTGTGTCTATTTGACTTAAATCTATAACCACTTTGTCGTTAATTGTTGTAAACTCTAAATTACCGCTAGAATTTTCGCTATTTAAGTAAATTGCGCTATTTAATTTATTCACTGTAGGCAACTCTAAATACAAACGATTATCTAACGAACTAGAATACACCGAACCCTCTTCAGTTTTTGTTAACTTTAATTGATAACCAACCGCATACACATTTCTATTAGACAAATACTTGGCTATTAAAGAGTATAGACGCGAATATGTAGGAGTATCTTTTGCTATAACTTCGGCAGTAAGTTTAGCACCTATTGGTATTAAGTTTGCATACCTACTATCTTCTTTACCTCTATAGTTATAAACAGTGATTGTTCCGTAGCCAGAAACTTCTACAGATAAACTGTAAGGATAAATACTTGCTGTTAAATTATCGTAACCACTAACCTCATAATTTGCAATACTCATACCATTTATAAGATTTGACAAATCTAACTCAACGGCTATGCCACTGCCAACTTCGCTTGAAACATAGTTTGCAACTAAATTTTGAGTAACTAAATAAACATCGTCGCCAGGTAAAACATTGCTTAATGATACCGTTGATAAATCTCCTAATTTGGCAACATCTGTTCCGTCATAGACCTTATCTAAAACATTAATACCTGTTAACTTTAATTGGCGTTTGCTTATTTTAACTGCATTTTTTATTGTTAAACTATCGTTTTCTAGTTCAAAATTTTTGTTATGCTTATTGCCGTTGAACCTTAGGTTATATAAGGTTATGTTATAAGTTATAATATCGCTAGCGGCTGTTACCGCAACCTCATAACCTTCGTTATTTGTGCTTGTAACACGCGCATAATAACCAGTTGTGCGAACAAAGAATTGAGTTACATCAACATCCCCTGCCAGCAATCTTAAGCCGCTAATAACATCGTCTGTGTTTTTAAAATCTGATGTTTTGTCATATTCTTGCTCGTAATCTCTACCCCCATTATATTGTAAGGTAATTTTTGCTGGAGTAATTTCAAAATAAACTTCATACTCCATTTTAATGCTATCTAACCACTCTGGGTAAGAGGTATCACCTTCATCATGAACAAAACTAAAGTTTACTGTATAGACACCAACATCTGCTGGAATGCTACCGACATCACCTTCTAAGGAATAGTTGGCAACAATTCTATTTCTAAAATAACTAGACATTACGATATCGCCAGAGTTGTTTTCATCATAACTAAATGTTAAACCTTGTTGTCTACTTTGAATATCTTCCGGACTACCTGCAACAATGTTAAATTTATAATCTGTTTTATAATAATAAGCCCCGTCTATCTCCTCTCCATTAAAGGTAAATTTAGGTTGAACCACTAACTCTATAATAACATTATCAACATATCTGCAATCCACGGTTGTAACCACTCCGTTAACGATGGTTACAACAATACCATGCTCTGCAAAAGTTTCTTTGTTATCTGCAATAAGTTTGCCTTCTACATAAACATGAACATTTGTTACAACAAAGTATTTTGCATAATCAGAACTATATCTAAATGAAAGGTTAGATTTATATAAGAATTGATTATATGAGGTTAAATTAACCGCTCCACCAACCCAACTTCCAGCTCCACTAGAAAGACGGATTTCGCTGCCTGTAAAGCCATTTATATGTTCGTTAATAATTAAGTCAAAGGCCAAACCGTCTGCATAGAAATCTGGGTCATCAATATTGGTTTTATAAGTAACAGATTTTTGTTCTACAGTATAATTTATTGTCCAATATAAAGTGTTATCATCGCCAATATTTTCTAATAAATTTAATACATTAAATGCTAAATAATATCTTCCGTCTTCTAATTCTACAACATCATATTCATTGTTAAGAATTTGTATTTTTTTAATTTTAACACCATTTTTTAAATTAATTTCGTTATCTTCTAATAAAATAGTGTTAAATTTTATAAATATTTCTACTTTATCACGATAATTTAGTGGAATTAAATTTTCGTAATTTGTAGTATTTCCTTCATAGTCGGTTACAACAATTTCAACTTCGGCATAATCTGTAAGCGCAGTGTTTAAATCTCCCACACCAGACAAAGTGTAATTTACGGTTTCATAATATCTATAAACAACATTTTCGTCGCCATCTATAAGCATTACACCAGTAGGATCTTCTAAAAGATATTTATTGGCTTCATCTATTATGTAAACTCCATCATCCTCATAAGAAATTTCAGCCTTAACATCTGCAACAACATAAGTTCTAACGCTTCCGTTAATATAATATAAACCGTTATTATCTAGATAGTAAGTTTTGTCATCCCTATTTGCATAGTAATAACCATTATCTAGATAATAGGTTTTTGCATGTGTAACTGTGTTTTCAACAAGTTGTTGATTTTGAACCAAATAAATTTGTAAATAATCGTAAACTACAAAATATTCTATTGCAGGCAAAGAGACGCCTTGGTCGTCCACATAAGTGGTAAGTTTATAATTTAAGAAATTAAAGTTTGGTCTTGTCCAAGCCGAACTATCAGTCATCTCTTGTGTTGTTACATAATAGTAAGTGTCTTTATCTCGGTTGCTATTTAGTTGTGGTTTATATTCTCCATTTTCTAAATAGAACAAATGTCCCCAATCGTTCTCCCATGCGGCTTGAGTTGTGTAGGTGTAAACTTCATAGGTATAATAATACATTTTGTTGAATGTATACCCATGCGCTTTTTGTGCGTTTGCAAATACACTTAAAGTATCGTAAATATTTACAACACTACTTCTTTGTCCGTTAACCATTGCGTAAGGCTCGCCCGCTTGACTTAAATCTGCACCGTCTGGGCCTAGTTTATTTATTAAAATTACATAGTCGTTATATTTAATTAGGTAGGTTAAATTTGTGTTTTCGTAAACTGTTAAGTTTGTTGAAGTTACACCAGAACCATTAACCCAACCAATTAAGCTAGTGCCAGGCATTGGATTACCAGTTACACTTAATGTAATTTCTGCCCCATAAGGAATGTCGCTAAATAAAACATAATTGTTATATCTATTTACCGACCACTCTTGTTCTTCCTCGGTTTGAATATTTGTTAAACCAATTTCTGGGAATGTTACTTGTGCGTCAACCTCGCCTTTTGAGTTTGCAATTGCATAGTTAACATAAACCGCGTAGGTGTGAACTTTATATACTGCTTGCAAAATAATTGTTGATACATTTCCGTCACTAATTGCATATTGTAACAATTTTGCAAAATCCACATTTTCACTTAAACAATATTCAAATACTGTTGAATTTGTAGCATTTGTTTGATTAGAATTTAACCCTTCCAATTTAACATAACTATTATTGTCTTTAATTAAAAGGTCTTGAACGAAATAGCCTGCTGGCATATTAAATTCAAAGTTGTTATTAGAAACCTTTATCTCGGTTGATGTTACTGGGCTAGCCTGTGTTCCAAAATTAACTAAAGAGCCTTCTTCTCCGTCATAGCCGCCACCCAATTGTGTTACTTGTAATTTATAAATAATTTCTTCAAACACCAACTCAATATAATAAGTTATTTGATTAGATTCTGCAAGCATAGGTGTTGTTATAACATAATTATATTCGTCAGCAATACATCCTGTAATGTCTGTTTCAAAATTTTTAAACATGTAACCAGCTGTAATAGCATCGGCTGTAAAAGTTATAATATATGCTGATGTTACAGGCAAATTAACTGTTAAAGTATCTCTATCTATATAATAAGGAGTGTTATCGCCACTTGTTCTAATATTTAGGTAAGACCAGTCTATTATACCTTGAGTATAAACACCATCTTCTGCGCCGTCAACTTTTGCACCAAAAGAAATTAATGCTATTGGTGTGCTATAAACAGCAGTTATTGTGCAGTTTTCACGAATTGCTAGGTTTGTTGAATAAGTGTTGCCGTCCTTAACCGCAGATAAATTTACAGAAGTTCCATAAGAGAATTTTGCAAATTGATAAACCGAACTTGCATCCGCAGAAACCTGTCTTCCTATTGCTTTTAAGGTAACAATGTCATAAATGTGTAAATTAGAAATTGTAATGGTGTTAGATAAAGTTTCGTCTCTAGTTGTTGTTACATTTAATTGCCTGTCTCCAATCGTCCACACGGTTGTTGCATTTTCTGTTGTTGCATCAAGAAGAATGGTATTTCCGCCAAAGTCTAACGCAATGTCTGCCATTATTCCTCTATCAGTTAAACTTGTGTTGCCTACATTTATTTTATAATTTACTGAATAATCAACAAAGCCCTCAACAAGTTTAAGTGTAATAACATCACTATCTGCAAACGCAAACTGGCTGATATTATACAAATCTTCTAAACTGTAAACAGTTTCATCTTCACCAAAGGTAAAACCTGTAATTACAAAACCATTATTTGCAATAGCTGTTAAGTTAAACACATCATCAATATTAAATGCACGATTAAAAGTTAAACTGGTGTTTGCCACAGTGTTAGTTGCACTTTCAGCCCAACTCTCCGTTCTAACTTCTAGCCTGTTTAGCGCATAATAATTGGTTGAATTATAGTTTACACTAATAGAATTTATTCCGCTTATTGTTAATTTGTAATCAACATATTTATAAATTACATAAACCGTTACATTTGTTGGATAAGTTTTGTTTATAGTTACATTTAGAGAAGTGTTTTCTTGCCAATTATTAGAGGTATATGTTGTAGAGAAACAGAAAAATTCATAACCCAAATTGTGCGGATTATTATCTGCACTAATTGTGGTGCTTTCTCCTCTTGTTAAAGAGATTTTTTCTTGTGCATCTAAGCTGTTTAAAACAACTGCACTGGAGTCGCCTTCAAGTAACAATGCGGGTTTAAACTCTACAAAATATTCTACCGAGTTATAATTTAATTTGACTTTTGTATTTTTGTTTATATTAGCAAACACATCATTTGAGGTGCTAAAACTATTACCCGTTGTGTAATAAGAAACATCTCCGTCCTCTGTTGTTATGTTTGAAATATTATAGTAGTTATATGTTAAATAATTGTAATTTAAAGATATTGTTGTTCTACCCGCAATAGCAAATGCGTTGTCATTGTTTTCTTCTTTATTTTTTACCCAAAATTTTGCAGGGTATTCTGTTATACCGCCTGTTGTTGAATTTGGAAATTGATAATACCCAAAGTTACCTACAACTTGTTGCAAAATCATGTTTTTTATTTCAGTGCTATATAGATAATCTTCATCACTTTCAACACCTGCAAGGTCATTCATAACCAATTTGCCGTCAACATAAGGCAAAACTTCTACTAAATAAAGTTGGTCATAATCTGGCACAAGCTTTATTGTTGTGCTGTTATGTTGGCTTAAATTTTCTAACACATTTAATTTTATAGATGAATTAAAGCCTGTTGTTCTTTTGTCTGTTGCAGATGAAACATTTATTTCTGCACTTGTTAAATTATCGCCAACCTCAAATGCCACATCTTTTAAATGAATGTTTACACTGCTATCATAGTCTTCATCAGCCCTAAATTGCAGGTTTAAATTTATCGGCTCGTCGTATCTAAATGCTCCATTAGAAGCATCAATATAAACTTCTTTACCAAGCCCATTCATTTTAATGTGTTTGGTATATAATTTACTATCACGCAAGTATGTTGTTCCTAAATAACAATATGCGTCATCTTTTAAAATGATTGTGTTTTGATATGTATTTTCGGTAATTTCTGTGTAATAAATAGTGTTTCCGTCAATCGTCTCAGTTTTATAATCTTTTAACCAGTTAAACATATTTGTTACATCAAAGCTGTAATAATTATAATCAAACACTGGTTCTATTTTATAATTTTCTGCAATGGTTGAAATTGTAAGCGTGCTAGTTTCAAACAAACCGTCTGCATTATTGTCTAAGTTTTCAACAGAAAAGGTAATTAAATATCCTTCGCCTGTTAAAAAACTTTGTGTGTTAGTTATAAATTTTGTTGTTGCATCTTCAAATGTAATTGCCCAACCAACAACATTAAAGCCTGTTCTTGCATTAGTTGTAATGTCAACGTTTGATAAGCCTAATTCATATTTACCATAACCCTGAGTATCGCCCGCTGTTTCTGTAGAATAGTAATAAAGTGTCTCCTCATTTTCTGCGTCATATAACCAACGGCTGTCACCAGAAATTGTAGCAGTATCTTTTGAACTTTCTGCTGCACTTAATTTTTGAGAAGTTGGGAAAAAGAACAGTGACATAACCACTGCTGCAATCATTGTTAAAACTGCAACTATTCCCTTTTTCATTTTTCTCCTATACAAGAATTGCCTGCTGTTGCACCCTCTGCACAAGCGTTTATTACCTGCCTAAAGTTTTTGCTAACTATGTCTCCTGCCGCATAAAGATTTTTTACACTAGTTTTCATTTCTGCATCTGTTTTTATATAGCCTTGTTCATCCTTGTCCAATTCAAAATCTAAAAACTCTAAATTAGGCACAGACCCTATTGCTATAAATAAGCCATCAACTTTTAGTTTTTTCTTTTTTCCGTCAGTATTTAAAGTTATTGATGTTAGACGCTCTTCACCTTCAATGCTGGCAATTGTTGCCGGAGCAATAATTTCAACATTTTTTAATTGCTTAATTTTGTCCATGGCACTTGTGCCAGCACGGAAAACCGTGCGTCTATTTATTAAATATATTTTTTTTGCAATTTTAGTTAGATATTGAACATCTTCTTCTGCCGTTCTGCCCCCACCTACAACTGCAACTGTTTTGTTTTTATAAAAGTTTCCGTCACAACTTGCGCAGTAGCTTACACCTCTGCCTGTTAATCTCTCTTCATTGTCAAGCCCAAGTTTACGAACCTTACCACCACAAGCAATAATAACTTTATTCGCTTCGTATTTAGTGTTAGAACATTCTACAACAAAACCTTTAGTAGCTTTTTTTAGTTTTGTTACTGTGGCATATTTAACTTGCACGCCTAAACTTGTTGCATGAGTTTGAATTTTTGTAACCAACTCAAACCCAGAAACAAGGTTAAAGCCTGGGTAATTATCTATAGCAACAGTTAGTGCAGCTTGTCCACCTACTGCAAGACGTTCTAAACAAAGCACATTTAAACCTGCACGTCTACAAAATATGCCTGCACTTAATCCAGCCGGACCAGCACCGATAATCACCACATCATATCTCATAATTATATTTTACCCCAAAAGCAAAATTTTTCCAACTAATTTTACATGTTTTTAAAAAATAATTATATTATATATAATTAACCTTAGCATTATTAAGTAAAATATATTAAAAAAATCATAATAAAACACAGCTAATAAAATAAAAAATCCCGCCAACGGGCGGGGTAAATTAACCTTTTTTTATATTAATAGCTGACATTGGGCAAAATGATGCACAACCTCCACATTTTACACATTTCTTTTCATCTATTTTTGCTTTGCCTTTTACAATTTTTATTGCACCAACTGGACAAATTGACACACAAGCACCGCAAGTAATACATTTTTGGGTATCTACCATAATATCTCCTTTACTTTTGAAAATAAGATATTTTATACTGCAACTTTGTTGACCTATAAACTCTCCACTTTTCTTATATATACTACCATTATTTTTATATTTTGTCAATTAAAATAATGTTAATATTAAGCATAAAAAGCATTAAAAAACCTCTATAAAATAGATGTTTTTTAATATTTACATCACTACATATAGTGTTTTATTTTTTAGTTAAACTAAGTTTATAATTGTTACAACTTTGCTTTAATTCTTTTGCAACATTTAGTCCATTTTCATTTTGTGCAACGCCCATAAGCCTTGCAATTTCTTGATACTGCTTTTCCTCATCTAGGGTTATTGCTTTTGTGTTGGTTGTTACTTTATTACTTTGTTTTTCAACCTTAATATTGCTATCTGCCATAGCACAAATTTGAGGCAAGTGAGATATTGCAATAATCTGTTTATTGCCACTTAGTCTTGCCATGTATTCCGCAACGATGCTTGCAACCGCACCGCTTAAACCGCTATCTATTTCATCAAACAAAATTGTGGAAATGCTATCCACAGAAGAAACGACAATTTTATAAGCAAGCATAACCCTGCTCATCTCGCCACCAGACACAACCTTATTAAGAGGTTTTAATTCAAACCCCAAGTTAGAACTAAATAAAAACTCAACCCTATCAGCACCAGAATAGGTGTATTCTTCTTGAGTTTTACTAAACTCTATGTCCATTTTAGCGTTTGGCATGCCCAAAGTTTTCAACTCTGCTTGCATGCTTGCAATTAATTTTTTAGCACTAACCTTTCTTGTTTCTGTTAATTTATCTTGCAATGTAAAAATTTGTTTTAAAACGGCTTCCTTTTTCTGCAATAATTCTTTTCGTTTAGCTTCGCCGTTAATTAAATCGTCTAATTTTTGTTCTATACTGGCTTTATGTGCAAACAAGCCCTCCTCATCCCCACCATATTTTCTAAATAATGTTTTTAATAAGTCTAGCCTATTGTCTACATAATTAAAACGTTCTTCATCAAACACGTTATTTTGTAATGCGGTGTTTATTGTATCTGCAATATCTTCAATTTCTATAAGCGCGCTATTAAGACGCTCATATATTTGTTGATAATCTTTAGATAGTGAATTTATATTTTGAATTGCTTTTTTTGCCTCTGCAATTTGATCCACGGCTGAAGGATTGTAGGCTTTTTTATAAATTGAACTATACGAAGTGCCCAATGCCTCATTAACCTTTTCAAACTGTTGCATTGCACGCTTTTCTCCGCTTAAATCTTCATACTCGTTTGGTTGAATGTTTGCGTTTGTAATTTCATTAAGTTGATAAGTGTAAAGGTCTATTAAGTTTTGTTTTTCGCTATTGCTACCACCAAGCACTT
>CANDFN010000022.1 GCA_947384015.1 uncultured Clostridia bacterium
GATGTATTATGGTGACTGGAGTTCAGACGTGTGCTCTTCCGATCTTAAAGAAGATAATGAAAAATTATTGTTATCGCAAGGGTATGTGCTTTTCTATAAGCGTAGAATTATTACAAATTATTATTTACCACCAGACGTGGATGAGAATAGTAAAGGTTTAAAAGATAAATGTGTTAGAATTAGAAAATCTGTCAGGTTGGATAAAGACGGAACAGATGTTGACGGAGTGTCACTTTTTAATAAGAAAAAAGAACCTAGTGATAGGCAAAATATTAAACAAGAAAAACAATATTTAAAAGCGGGCTACAAACATATCCTTACAGACGATAAATACGACTGGGTTTTTATGCACAAAGAATATGAAACTAATAGAATTGCATTCCAGTTGCAAGACATAAAAGGTATAGGTTTAATTGTTGCTTACTTTAATAAGAACTATTATGGCAAACCCCATAAAGAACAAACAGAGTTGTTAATTAAAGATATTGAAAATGTAGGGATAAAAATTTTATCTAAAAAGCAGGTAGATAGATTTAAAATTGTTAAAGATAAAAACAAACAACTTTTTAACATGAAACAAGTAAGGAACCTTTTGAGTAAAGAAAAACAAGTGTTTTTGTTTTACGATTTTGCAAACAGTTTAAAACAACATTGTTGTGCTGATACTTGTTATTTGCCCATTGCAAGTTACTGGACAAAAGATAATCCTTTTTATGGACACTGTGCAATAGTTGCGCTTAGTGTGTATGATAAGTTTGGCGGTAAGATAAAACGAGGGATTATAAAAGAAAACAATTTAACCCATTATTGGAATGAAATTAATGGTGTTGATTATGATTTTACCATTCAACAATTTAAGGAAGATCCAACAATTGAATTTATTGCTTACAAAACAAAAAAAGAGATGTTGAAAGATGCAGATTTTAAATTAAGGTATAAAAATTTTAAGAAAAAAGGTTAAGTATGAATGAAGAACTAAACAAATTTAAAAAGACTAGAAAACTATTTGGCTTAATTGTTTGTGGATTGTCTTTGCCAATATCGGCAGCGTTTTTATTTTACATATTTTTTTCAAATGATAAATTTGGCAAATTAGATGCAGTTGTATACGGAATATATCTTTGCTTTATTATTGCAGTTTTAATTAGTTTTATAGTGTTTGATGTTAAAAGAACTAAACTTATAAGAAAATATTTTGGAAAAGTTAGTAATGAAGATAAACTTCTTGCACAAAAGCTGTTAAAGCTAGTTGATGTGTTTAAATTGGAATTTGAGTATGTTGATGAGAATCAACAAAACTGGACAAAAAATCATGAAGAAATTGCGGATGTTGAACATGGTTTTAGCAGTAAAGATGAAGTAAAATTTGCATTAAAACAAATAATAAAAAAGCGTAAAGCAAATGCTTTAATTGTTAACAACTTAAACTTGTTAGAAAAGTATTTACAATACATTGGTAATCAACAGTTTGTAGAATATGTAAACAATTTGTTACCGTTGTTAAATAGAAATATTACAGAAATTTAGAAGGAATAATATGAATAAAAATTTTAGTTACGAAGTTTTACATATAGACAAAAATAGCGGGGCAAGAACAGGGGTTTTGCATACTCCGCACGGCGATATTTACACGCCAATTTATATGCCTGTCGGCACACTTGCAACTGTAAAAAGTTTAACCAGTGATGATTTGTATGATTTGGGTGCACAGATAATTTTGGCAAACACATATCACCTTCATATCCGTCCAGGGGATGAGCTGGTAAAGAAAGCTGGTGGTGTGCATAAGTTTATGAACTTTCATCGTCCCATGCTTACAGACAGCGGAGGGTTTCAGGTTTTTAGTTTGGCAGACATTAGAAAAATTACGGATGACGGGGTTGAATTTAAAAACCACTTGTCTGGCGCTAAAATGTTTTTTTCGCCAGAAAAAGCAATAGAAATAGAAAACAATTTGGGTGCAGATATTATTATGGCGTTTGATGTTTGTAGTGAATATGGAGTATCGCACCAAGAAGCAGAGCTTGCCATGACTAGAACTCTTAATTGGTTAGACCGTTGCTACAAATATCATAAAGATGAAAAGCAAATGTTGTTCCCAATTGTGCAAGGCAATTTTTATGAAGATTTAAGGTTAAAAAGCCTAGAGGCTACAAAACCATATTGTAAATGTGGTATTGCTATTGGTGGGCTTAGTGTAGGCGAGCCAAAAGACGTAATGATACGAATGCTTGATGTAATGAAACCTCATTACCCAGAAAACATGCCAAGATATATGATGGGTGTTGGCACGCCAGACTATATTTTTGAAAGCGTTGAGCGTGGCATAGATATGTTTGACTGTGTGCTTCAAACACGTGTGGCTCGTAATGGTTTGGCAATGACAAGCCATGGGAAAGTGATTCTAAAGAACGCAAAGTATAAAGAAGATTTTAGTCCACTTGATGATGAGTGCGATTGTTATGCTTGCAAAAACCACACAAAAGCATATTTGCATCATCTTGTTATGTGTAACGAGATTTTGGCGGCAAGGTTGCTTAGTTTACATAATATTCGTTTTACATTAAATATGATGGACAAGATGAGAGAAGCTATTAACAATGATAGATTTAACGAATATAAAAAAGAATTTTATGAAAAGTATGGAATAAAATAAAAGGTAATTTTATAATCAATAAAATTCAAATAAAAATACTATAAATAGTAAAATTTATATAAAATAAAACAAAAAAATAAATATTTATATTTGATTATTAACATAAATTAGTTTGACATTACATTTAATTGCTGATAGAATTAATTAAATTAAAGGAGAGGAAATGGGCAAGGGTAATTTGATTTTAATGATTGTTGTAATTGTTTTAATTGTTGCAATGTTTACAATAAGTTTTATAAGGAAAAAACGTTTTAATAACGATTTAACCGCAATGCGTTCTGATTTAAAAATAGGTGATAAGGTTATGACCGATACAGGCGTTGTTGGTGAACTTGTGGATACTTACGAAGAAGAGGGTTATAAATACTTTGTGCTTAAATCTGGTAAAGGTAACAATGTTGGTTATTTTGCAGTTCATGCTAATGCAATTTACTATGTTTTTGGTAAAGAACAAAAGGCTAATGATGGTAAAATAAAATCTGCAGTTGTGGAACAAGTTAAAATAAATGAAGTAAACGAAGAGGCTGAAGTGTCAAAACAAACTCAAGAAACAAAACTTGATGGTGAAGAGGTTGCTCAGCCTAAAACAAAAAATAATAAAAAGAATACTAATAAAAAATAAAGCACATTATGTGCTTTTTTGTTTATCTAATATCTTAAAATTAATAGTAGTTTAACATTAAAAATAAAACGAGAATATGAAAATTGTTGACAACTCAACTTGAAATAATGTAATATGATTGTTATGGAGAAACTATGCTAAAATTAATTTTTACAAGGTTAAATAAAAAACAATATTTTGCTGTAGTTGGCATGATAGTTTTAATTATTATGCAGGTTTGGTTAGAGTTAACTATTCCAGACTATATGAGTGAAATTACGTTGCTAGTTCAAACGCCAGCAAGTAGCATGAGTGAAATTTTAATAGTTGGAGCTAAGATGTTGGCCTGCGCTGTTGGTAGTGCAATATTTGCTGCGATTACCAACTTTTTAAGTGCAAGGGTGTCCACTGGTTTTGGTAAACGTGTTCGTCATGACATTTTTGAACATGTAAACAATTTTTCTTCTGCTGAAATTTCGCAATTCTCAACAGCTAGTTTAATTACAAGAACAACAAATGATACTTTCCAAATTCAAAACTTCGTAGCACGTGGTGCAATGGTTTTTATTAAAGCGCCTATAATGGCTATTTGGGCAATTATAAAAATAAGTGGCAAGAACTATCATTGGTCTATTGCTACAGTTGTTGCAATTATTTTCATATGCGCAGTTGTTGCTAGTGTTACAAGTTATGCATTACCAAGGCTTAAAAAAGTTCAACTACAAACGGATGATGTAAACCGTGTAACGCGTGAAAATCTTACAGGGCTACGTGTGGTGCGTGCTTATAATGCGGAAAGTCATTTGGAAGAGAAGTTTGCGGAATGTAACGACAAATTAACAAAAACAAGTATTAAAGTAGATAAAGCAATGGAACTTATTGCGCCTTCTATGAGTATTGTTATGAGCTCGCTTACGCTTGCAATTTATTGGATTGGGGCTTATGTTATAAATAAAGCACATGCTATAAATAAGTTAATAGTCTTTTCAGATATGGTTACTTTCTCTTCATATGCTGTGCAAATTGTAATGTCTTTTGTAATGCTTGTAGCGGTATTTATTATGATGCCACGTGCAGCAGTTTCTGCAAATCGTTTAAACGAAGTGCTATATACAAAATCTTCCATACTTAGTGGTGAAGGTGTTAAAGTAGAGCCTGAGCAAAAAGGCATTGTAGAATTTAAAAATGTATATTTTCAATATAATGCAAATGATGCTGATGAATATGTTTTAGAAGATATTTCTTTTAAAGCAAATAAGGGCGATGTTGTTGCGTTTATAGGTGCAACTGGTAGTGGTAAATCAACACTAATAAACTTAGTTCCTCGTTTTTGGGATGCAACAAAAGGCGAAGTTCTAGTAGACGGACACAATGTTAAAGATTTTACTTTAAAAGATTTAAGAAAACGTATTGGTTACGCTTCTCAACGTGCTATACTTTTTAGCGGTAGTGTAGAATCTAATGTGTCTCTTGGCGAAACAGAGCCTAATGTAGATTCCATTGTTCAAGCAATTAACATTAGTCAAAGTGCAGACTTTGTTGCTAATATGAGTGGTATTCAAGCACCAATCAGCCAAGGCGGTAAAAATGTTAGCGGTGGACAGAAACAACGTCTATCTATTGCCCGTGCCATTGCAAAAAAGCCAGAAATACTAATTTTTGACGATTCGTTCTCGGCATTGGATTATAAAACAGATAAAACCTTGCGTGCTGCAATAAATAAAGAATTAGCCAATACAACAGTGTTGCTTGTTGCCCAACGTATAGGCACAATAAAGGATGCGGACTTGATACTTGTGTTGGAAGACGGAAAGGTTGTTGGTAAAGGTAAACACGAAGAATTGTTAAAGAAATGCAAAGTTTATAAAGAAATTGCATTATCTCAATTAAGTGAGGAGGAATTAAATGAAAACAAAAAATAATTCTTTTAAATCCTCTATGGGTAAATTGTTTAAATCTTTAAAACCTTATTTGCCAATGTTGATAACTGCACTTGTTCTTATTATTATAAGCACAGTGTGTATGTTAACAGGGCCTAATAGATTAAGTGAAGTTACAAATGTAATACAAAAAGGTATAAGCATAAATCTTACTTTAAGCGATGAGGAATTGACCTCACTAAAAAATGGCAATAGTGTAACATCTAAGCAAATTAATGCAGATAATCTCACAGCAATCATAATTTTTAATTACGTTAAAGATGTTGACAATAGCACAGACGGATTTGTTGCGGAAGATGTTTTAAATATTAATATTGACGCAAAGATTACAACTCCAAACGAAGAAAAGAATGTAACGGTAGATTTTGACTTATCTATGGGTGATGTGCTAAATGCAGAAAATGGTTTTTTTGATATAACTTCGTTTAATGGGGCAGATTTATCTGCTTTGGGCGGAGTTGGTGTAAGCTGGGCCAATAATCAGTTGTCTTTATGGGTAAACACTAAAGCAGAAATAGATATAGTAAAAATTGTTAGAATATGTGTGCTACTTGTTGTATTATACTTAATTTCTTATGCTACTAACTATGCTGAAAATTATATAATGGCAATTTTAAATAACAAAGTAAGTTACGATTTGCGTAAACGAGTTATTGAAAAAATTAATAAATTACCATTAAGCTATTTTGATAAAATTCAGTATGGCGAAGTGCTAAGTAGAATGGTAAATGATGTAGACACAATAGGAACAACGCTTAATAACTCTTTTACCGATTTGATTGCAGCTGGTATGCAGTTTATAGGCTCGCTTATAATGATGTTTGCAACAAACTGGATTATGGCACTGGCTGGAGTTGGTGCAACATTAATTGGTTTTGCGTTTATGTTCTTAATAATAAATAAATCTCAACGTTATTTTGTAGAACAACAACGTTTGTTAGGTTTGGTTAATGGGGAAGTGGAAGAAGCTTATTCTGGTCAGGATGTAATTAAAGCGTATAATGCCGAGGCTCAAACTTTAAAGAACTTTGATAAGAAAAATGATAAGTTATATGCAACGTCATGGCGTGCTCAATTCTATTCTGGCATTATGCACCCGCTTATGGGATTTATTGGTAACTTGGGTTATGTGGTAGTTTGTGTTGTGGGTGCGTTACTTGTTCATTTTGGCAAAATACATTTTTCTGTAATTGTTGCTATTATGATTTACATTCGTTTGTTTACTCAGCCTCTTGCTCAACTTGGGCAGGCGGGTGCGCAGTTGCAAACAACAGCGGCAGCGTCTAGCAGGGTGTTTGAATTGTTGGAAGCAGACGAATTAACGGATGAAAGTGCAATAACCAATCAACTTGCAAATGTTAAAGGTAATATAGAATTTAAACATGTTAAATTTGGTTATACTCCTAACAAAATTATTATTAAAGACTTTTCTGTTAAAGTAAAGGCTGGTCAAAAGGTGGCAATAGTTGGACCTACTGGTGCGGGTAAAACCACATTAGTTAATCTGATTATGAAATTTTATGACATTAACGATGGCGACATTTTAATAGATGATGTCTCTATTAAAGATTTAACGCGAGAAAATATCCATCAGATATTTAGTATGGTTCTTCAAGATACATGGCTGTTCCAGGGCACAGTAAAAGAAAACTTACGCTTTAATAAAACCGATGTTACAGACGAACAAATTATAGAGGCTTGTAAAGCAAGTGGTGTAGACCATTTAATAAAAACTCTTCCAAAAGGTTACGATACAGTGCTTGATGATAATACTAATATAAGCGCAGGTCAAAAACAACTTTTAACAATTGCGCGCGCAATGGTGGAAGATTCACCTATGTTAATATTGGATGAAGCGACAAGCAGTGTTGACACCCGCACTGAGCTGTTAATACAAAAGGCTATGGATAAACTAACAAAAAATAGGACCTCTTTTGTTATAGCGCATAGGTTATCTACCATTAAAAATGCAGATATTATTTTGGTAATGAAAGATGGAGATGTTGTTGAAATTGGTAACCACAAAACCTTAATAAAACAAAATGGCTTGTATGCAGAATTGTATAATAGTCAGTTTGAGAACTAAAATTATACAAATTCAATAAAAAGGATGTGAAATTTCACATCCTTTTTATATAAATCTATGATATGTATTAGATATTAATATGCAATTTGTCTTATATGAATAAAAAGTGGGGAAATTAAAAAAAATAAAATAATAGATCAAATTGCTTGACAAAGTGGACGGGGGGGGGTATAATATATTTATATATGGCTAAACAATAGCATTTGGCAAAGCTTTTTAAACACTAAACAAAAAAGGAGAAAATTAAAATGAGTGAAAACAATTTGACATTAGACCCTAAATCAGGAGAGATCAATAAGAAGCAGACTTTTGGCAACGTCCAAAAACAAAAAAAGGGTAATGCCAGAAAGAAAGTTGCCACAGCAGTGGTGGCAACAGCTATGGTTTTAACGGCAATAGCAGTGCCAACCGTAATAAAACTAAACCAGAATAAAGGCTATACTGTAACCATCCAATATAACATGCATGGGCAGATAATGGGTGAAAACACCAGTATAAGCTTAAAGAAAGGTTCAGTAGTAGGAGATATTCAAGTTCCAGCAAAGCCTGGTTATGTTTTTGTTGAATATTGCTCTGATGTAGAATGTACTCAAAACTTAGCAGCAACAACAGTAATTACAGAAGACTTAACTGTATACTTGCACTATGTTGCCATAACATACAATGTAAATTTAAGTGAAGAAAGCCAAATTTATAGTAAATATATATCTGCATCGGTTAACAATGGTGAAGAGCAAAGTATAAGCAACATCAAATTAAACTATGGAGATGAGTTAAAAGTAAGATATGGCGTGTCAAAACAATATAATTTAATAACAAATATTGATAGTCAGCCAGGATTGGAAAAAGTTGGCGAAACAGAAATAGAAACGGACGATAATTACACATGGAATATAGTAAAATACAAAGTTGTAGGTTTTGGATTGTCGGATGAGAAAGAGTCAAATATTGAACTAAATTTCATCTTAGCTAATAAAACTTTTAACTTAACTTTTGTTAGCGATGGAGAAACTCATTTAAGCACAAATGTAGTGTATGGTTCTATGGCTGATGTGTATGGGCTAACTAATCCTACTAAAGACAGCACAGATTCACACAATTATACTTTTGTTGGTTGGTCTATGGATGAAAATGCAGACCCAGACGATGAGTTTGCCTTGGTAGATTTATCTTCAACTTTTATTGAAGCAGACACAACTTACTATGCTATTTATAGAGAGAGCTTAAGAGAATACAACTTAAACATAGATGTTGAAGATGGAATCTCTCCAGATTGTGTAGTATTATTAATGAATAAAGGTGGAACATGGACAGATGTTGGACATCCTTCTTCTTTTGCATATGGTAATGAAATTGTAATAAAATATGCCCCACAAATTGGTTATGAAATAACAAAAAGCGATATTGTAAGCGGATTAGAACTTACAAATAAGACTGTAAATATAAACGGCGAAACTTATTCTATTTATAAGGTTGTAGGAAATGTTTCTATTGCCTATAGTCAAGAGTTGGAAAATTACAAAATAACAATTCCAGCAGGCGTAACAGTTAAGCGCGGGGATGAAACTATTACAGAAAACAGCAACCTACATTATAACGACGAATTAACAATCACTTATGCAGAAGATTTAGGTTATGAGTTAGATGTCTTTACTGTGTTGGGTGCAAATCAAGAAAATGGCATATACAAAGTAATTGGAAACGTTGGCATAACCTATACACAAAAATTAAAAGAATATACAATTACAGCTACAGGTAATGGCGGAACTTTAACCTTAACTGATGAAAACGGCAACACTTACACTACTGGGGATAAGGTAAAACACTTTACCCGCTTAACAGTGGAATATACTCCAAGCACCGGTCATCATCAAACAGAATTAAAGGTTAATGGTAAAGATATAAATAATGGTGCGGTTGTAGAAATAACAGATGAAACGAACATTACTTATACTGAAGAAATTAATACATATACTGTAACTTTCTATGATGAAAATAGGACAACCGTCTTATTCTCAACAACAATAGATTATGATGGAACTGTAACTTACACAGGTGTTCCAACAAAAGCGTCCAACTTAACATATACATATAAATTTAATGCTTGGCAAAATGCAGAAGGAGGAACGGCTGTATTTACAAACATCAAAGCAGATACAGCCTACTACGCAACTTACACCGCAAGTTACATAGAGTATGCGGTAGGTGAAATTCCAGTAGGGGTGGACGTTTACTATATAAGTGGCACAAGCACACAATATAGTGGCGAGACAAAACTAACAGAAACATCCAATGTGCATTATGGGGATTTGGTGCGTTTTGTTTATAACTCAACAGAAGGGCATCACTACTTAAGTTTTAATGTAACAAACTTAAAAATAACAAACGAAGAAGTAAATAGAAAAAGTGCAACTCTAACGGGAACGATAGGCGGAGAGATAACAATAAACTGTGTAGAAGAAATAGATACAGTAACTGTAACCTTTGTTAACTACGACGGCACTTCACTTGGAAGTAAATCTGTAGATTGGGGAACTAGTGCAAGTTTAAGCACGCCAACACGCCCATCAACTGATATGTATAATTATACTTTTGCAGGTTGGGTAACTGAAGACGGAGAACCTGCAAACTTAAATCAAGTAACACAAGATTTAACAGTTCAAGCAACTTATACAGAGAATTATCAAGAATACACCTTAAGTTTAACTGGTAACATGACAGCAACCTATTTGTCTGGAACAAGTAATTACACAGAAAATGCAGTTCTTACAAATGGTGCAACATTGCATTTTAATGACGAAATAAAAATTACATATCATGCAGACGAAGGACATCACATAACAGGGCTAACCTTAAATGGTTTAACCCAAAGCGGAGCAGTTGAAACTACATCAACAAATGCTAGTGGACAAATGACTGCTGGGTATGTAATTACAACAATGGCAAAAAATGCAACAGTAACCTTTGCACAAGAATTGGATAAGTTTGTAATAGAAGAACTGCCAAGCCAAGTAACAATTACTTATGTATCTGGTTTTAGTTCTTATGATGTTAACACTCAATTACATGCGGGTGATGAAATTTTATTTGGTGATATAGTTCGCTTAAACTATATAGCAACTGAGCATTATCATATGACTGACTTTAATGCGTTTGGTAATACAATAGAAAATGGTGCAACAGTTAAAATAACAAATAATTTAACTGTAGGATATACCGAAAGTATAGACACTTATACAATAAGTTTGGTGGTTGGACAAGCTGATTATGGTAGCATAAGCGGAACAAACATAGCAGATGTTCCATATGGTTCAACCATATCTGTAATAGGAAATAAAGTAACAGTAAATGGTCAAACCATTACAGCAACAGCAAAAACGGCAACAGCTCAATACACATATTCATTTGCTGGTTGGAGTGTAAGCGATGGTGAAACAATAACAGGCGCAAAATCAATAACAGCAAACTTTACAAGAACGGTAAATAACTATACTGTAACACTGGCAAGCTCTAACACTGGCTATGGAACGGTAAACACAACAAGCATAAGTGTGCCATATGGATCAACCGTATCTGTAAGCGGAAATGCAATTACGGTAAATGGTCAAACTATTACAGCAACAGCAAAAACGGCAACAACGCAATATGCATATTCGTTTACTGGTTGGAGTGTAAGCAGTGGCACTACAATAACAAGTTCAACTACAATCACAGCAAACTTTACACGTAACACAAACTTCTACACAATATCAATTGGAAGAAACAATACTGGTTATGGAACAGTAAGTAGTGCAAGTGTAAGTGTGCCATATGGTGTAAGTATAACCACAAGTGGAAGCACGGTAACCTTTAGTGGAAGTTATTTAGTAAACGATGCATCAAAAACGTTCTCAACAAGCGTAACAGCCACCGCGACAACAACAACTGCGCAATACAGTTATGCGTTCAGTAGTTGGACAAGTGCTACTGGCACAGTAACAGGTGCAAAAACAATAACTGCAAACTTTACTCGTAGCACAAGAAGTTATACAGTATCGTTCTCTACTAATAATTCTAGTTATGGTAGAGTAAATTACAGTTCGTTAAGTGTTCCATATGGCTCAAGCATTTCAGTAAGTGGTAATACAATCACAATAAACGGAACTACTATTACTGCAACTGCAGCAAGCACAACCTCTAATTACAGTTATTCATTTAGTAGTTGGAGCAACACAAGCGGAACAATAACAAGTGCAAGAACAATAACTGCAAACTTTACAAGAAATGATATATCAATGTATACTGTTACTATGCCAACAAGCTCTGCTTTAAAAGTAACTGATTCTAGTAATAATGTGCTAACAAATGGTTCTAAAATACAAGCTGGTAAAACTATAGTTGTTCAATATACATCTACAAGTGGCTATGCAATGGACACATTCAGTGTAAGTGGAATAAGAATGAGTTCTTCAAGTGGAACAAGTTCCGGAAGCACAAGCGGTAGTATCATTGGAACAGTAACAGGAAATGTAGTTATAACTTATACAGAAGTTTCTGTAGGTTCTTCGGGGGAAGAAGCTACTGAAGGTTTGTCTTATGAGTCTGTTGATGGCGGTTATGCTGTTTCTGGTTATACGGGGACGTCTTCTATTGTAAACATACCTGCAACATATCAAAGTCAACCAGTTGTTAAAGTTTACTCTGGTGCGTTTAGGAACAATTCTACAATTACAACAGTAAATATTGGTAAAAATGTTACCGCATTTAGTCCTTTTGCATTTATGAGTTGTAAAAATTTAACATCAATTTCACTGCCTAGCGGACTTAAGAGTATTGGTACGCAAGCCTTTTATGGGTGTTCATCTTTAACTTCTATGACTTTACCTAACACAATTGAAATAATTGATATGAGCGCATTTAGTGGATGTTTAGGATTGACCTCGGTTACTATTAATAGTGGAGTTTTAGAGACTAATGCATTCAAAGGGTGCACAAACTTAACAAACATTACATTCGGTAATGGCGTTACTAGTATTGGTGATTATGCTTTTGCAGAATGTGTAAGCTTGAAAACTCTAGTTATTTCAAGCAGTGTAACATCTCTAGGTCTAGCATCATTTAGTGGATGTACTGGCTTAACAAGAGTTTATATCCCAGCTAGTGTAACAACAATTAAAAACAGTAATGGATTCCCATTATTTAGATTATGCTCTAATGACTTAACTTTATATTGTGGAGCAACAAGTCAACCTAGCGGGTGGGATTCACGTTGGAACTATAATGAAAGTGTTAGACTTACTGTAAATTGGGGTTGGACAGAATCTCAATTTAATGCTATAATCTAAAACAAAACTTTAATATTCTTAACAATTCATAAATTGTTTTATTATAACAAAAACTACAGAAGTTTATTCTGTAGTTTTTGTTTTTTGTTACTTAAAAGAGATACTGTTTAATAGATATAGCTTTATATAAACCTTAAAGATGTTGCAACTATATAAAAAAACAAATCCAACAAAAATGAAATAGAAGCATTAAAACGCTTGACAAAATGGACGGGGGGGGGGTATAATATATTTATATATATAAACTAAACACTTGTGTTACTTAATATATTAAGGAGAAAGTATGAACGAAACGAATAATGGGTTAGGAATTGGCGACAACGAGAACAAGTCAAAGCAAACTTTCGGTGCAGTTCAACCAAAGAAAAGGGGTAGTGCCAGGAAGAAGGTGGCCACAGCAGTAGTGGCAACAGCTATGGTTGTTGCAGCAATAGCAGTGCCAACCGTAATAAAACTAAATCAAAACAAAGGCTACACAGTAACCATACAATATGGTATACATGGGCAGTTAGGAAGTAATACCAGTATAAACCTAAAGAAAGGTTCGGTAGTAGGAGATATAGAAGTTCCAGCAAAGCCTGGTTATGTTTTTGTAAGATATTGTTCAGATGCGGAATGCACAAAAAACTTGCCAGCTGAGACAGAGATAACCGAGGACTTAACCGTATACTTACACTATGTAGCCA
>CANDFN010000023.1 GCA_947384015.1 uncultured Clostridia bacterium
CAAAAGCATGATAAATGTCTATTCTTTCAGATTGAACATATGGTCCATATTCACCCATTGGCTTTAAAGTATCACCACAATAACCCTCGTCTGGTTTTAAATTAAACCTAACAAGAGAATTATAAGCGATGTCTCCAGCATGTTCAACCTCACGCTTACTATCGGTATCTTCTAAGCGAAGGTAAAATACTCCATTAGATTTATCTGCAATAAATTTATCGCATAAAGCCTGATAAATTGTTCCTATATGCAAATATCCCGTGGGACTAGGTGCCACACGGGTTATTTCTCCAGCCACATTGCGTGGTTTGTATTTATTAACATAATAAGACACATCTTTAGCGTTTGGGTAAAGTAAATCCGCTAATGCTAAATATTCTTTGTCTGTCATTGTTACTCCTATTCAGTTATTGTTCCAAGTAGATTGTCATAAATTTTTAGCAATACAGATGTATATTCTTTTAAGGTTTCGCCATAACCTGCAATAATCATTACACAATTAGTGTCGTTATAATCGCTTTGTTCTGTTGCCACCTGAGCATATATTACGCTGTTGCAGGCTTGCAAATACATTTCTCTTTCGTTTATAACTTTACTATTAAGGTTATATAATTGAACAGCTAGCGCCCTTGCTGCATCAATATCACTAAAATTAGCTTCTCTATTATTTTTTAGTTTAAACAACTTATCATCCAAAGTTGCCACATCTTGTTTGTATTCGGCAAAGCTTGCTGCTATTTTTTCGCTATCTCCACCGTCTACATTCATTTCAATATAATTTTGTGTAACATTAAATATTTGATACACTGTAAGGTCATCTAAATTCAATTTTAAGTTACTGCCAAAATTTGTTGAATCTTCGTAATAATTATAGTTTTCATTTGGTCTAATTTTTCCAAAATAAGCATCGGCTAAGGTTGAAGATAAAGTCCTGCAATTATCATAAAACTCTACAAGTGCGCCAGTAAGCAAATCGTAATAATCGTTACGACTTGTGTCATTAGCATTTGTGTTTCTTAAAATTTTGTTAAACTCGTCTATTTGATTGTCTACCTGTCCAACGCTTGCTTTTAAGCTTTCTAATTGACTTCTAATTGCATTACGTGTAGCCTTGCTTACATCTCCATTGCCGTTTAAGTTGCCTTTTATAGACACTATAAACACCAAAGAGTTTTTTGTTAAAGTTGAATAATATTCGGTTAATGGAGTTACAAATTTTTCAGTTTCCTCATCATTGCCATCCAAAGCTTCTGAAATGCTTTTTAAATCAAACTCTAAATAACCACTATTTAAGTTCACTTTGTTGTAAGCTTGAGCAATAGCCTCATAATCCTTGTTAAAATCTGCTAGGTTATACGCGCCTTTACTACATGCACTAAACACAATAGCGCCAACACATAATAATGCACAAAGAACCAAACTTAAAAATTTACGTTTCATTATGCCTCCTTCATAAACACTACGTTAAAGTAGTGATATGCTTTTTGTATAGCGGTATTTCCAACTTCTGTATAAGCACCCGCGTTGTTGATGTTTGAAGCGAACTCATCTTTATTGCATTGATTATAGAATTTTATAAAATCGTTAACTTCTATTGCAACACCGTCTTTAATTTTTAAATTTGTGTTGTTTAATAAATAGCCGTCAGCATTTTTTATTGCCTTATTTATTACATCTAAGTTTGCACTGTTAACAGTAATTTCACCTGGCTTAACGCTAGCAAAAGTTTTATTTAATACGCGTGCATAACAGTCTATAACACTAAATTTTACGTCTACATTACTATATTTAGAATGAACTTCAACCTGGTGATTTATTGTAACAATTAAGTTAGAATACTCTACCAAATAACCAGCAAGGTCGCCATAAATTTCTGCAACATCACCTTTATCAAAAGTGATATCAATTGGCGCTCTACGTAAATAGTCTGCAACTGTTGCCTTTAATAATTCTTCTGCTGTTTTTACTGTATCTAATCTATCTACAATTTGTTCATCGTCCACATCATAAGTAGAAAGATATGGAACAATATTTTTAGTTACTACATTTGCATCGTTTAAAGTTTGAATAATATCTACCAACTTACCTTTAGAATTTGCTTCTGTTTTTGTATAATCATTAATTTTGTTTAAGTCTGATGCAAGTTCTTCACGCTCTATGCTATACAAGTAGCTAGAAACTTCTGCATAACTATCTTTTTGCCTGTTTAGATATTTAAAGAACAAATAACAAGTGCAACCAATAGCACACCCGACAAGTATAATTATTAAAAGTATTTTTAAAATTCCTTTAATATCGCCTTTACTAATTTTCATATTAAAATTATAATATATAATTTTTATTATGTCAATCATAATTATAAATATTTGTTGGGTTTTCAGCATTGTATATAGCTGGGTTTACCTATAATAATCTTAATTTTTTACCAATACAATTTATTATTTGCTAAAACAAAAAGAATGTGATATACTAAAAGCATGAAGACGGTTTTAATTACAGGAGCAAGCGGAGATATAGGCAGAGAAATAGTTAAAAACTTTGCTGCCAACGGTTATTATGTGTTGGCAATTTACAATCATGTTAAAGTTGCCCCATTAAAAGGTATAGAATTTTTTAAATGCAACCTTGCCGATAGTGATGAAATTGATGAGGTAATTCCTCAAATTATAGAAAAATATGAACATATTGATTGTTTGGTAAACTGTGCAGGCGTTGCTCAATACAAACAAATTCAAGATGTTACAGGCGAAGATTTTGATTTTGTTATAAACAGCAATTTAAAAAGCGCAGTGCTTGTAACTAAATATGTTGCAAAAAACATGATTAGCAATAAATGCGGACGAATTATTAACATATCTTCCATGTGGGGAAAAGTTGGTGCAAGTGTGGAAGCACTTTATTCTGCAAGTAAAGGTGCACTTAACACCCTCACCCTATCTTTAGCAAAAGAATTAGCACCAAGTGGAATAACTGTTAACGCTGTTTGCCCTGGCTTAATTGACACCAAAATGAACAGTAATCTTACCGAAGCTGATAAACAAGCCTTGGTTGACGATACACCGTTAGGAAGAATTGGACTACCAAAAGATGTTGCAAATGCGGTAGAATTTTTTGCAAGTGATAAAGCAAGTTTTATAACTGGTCAACTTTTAAGCGTTGACGGTGGTTTAAGTTTGTAGGACGATTATGAAAAAAGAAGAAAGAATCGCTTTACTAAACAAAGCGTATAAACCACTTTTAACAAAAGCAAAAAACATATTAAAAGAGGTTACCGTCACTTTCCCCGATGCAAAACTTTCGTTTTACAACGGGCATTATACAAGCATTGGCAAAGTTTACACCTTAGAACATTTTCCACTTCCTGTAATTGATATTAACAAAGACGCTACAATTGTTGTTGACTTTGACGGTGCAAATTATGAATGTTATTACAACAAACAGTTTATACAAAACCTAACGCCAACAATTTTTAATTTTTTAACCAAAAGAAGTTTTGCCTCCTACCCTTATGAAGATTGTTTAATAGACTTATATAAAAAAGGCATGACTTTAAATGACTATTTATCAATTATAAAAAGCAGCGAAAGTTCTTCCTTTGCAATAAATTTTAAATTAGGTAAAAACTATAAAGAAGATGTTTCATTTATAATTAGCCAGCTTTTGCAATAGTGCAATGGTTGGCTATTTTTTTACCTAATTTGCTTTGGCTTGAATAAAAAACTTTAAAGCAGGCAAAGATAATAACAGGGAGGAAACATGAGCGTTAAAAGTAAAAAAATACTTTCCATAATAGTTTATTACACTTTAGCCGTATTAGCATTATGCAGTGCTGGATTTTTTGTTTATGCAACAATTATAAATGCGTTACCAATGTGGGCTAAAATAATTTACTATATATGGTCTGGTTTGGTTATTGGTGCCGTTATATTTGATATTATTTGCACCTCAACCGGAGAAGCAAAACAAGTATCAGGTTTGATAATATATATTTTATCAATTCTAGCTGTTATAATGAGCATGGTGTTGTATTTAGTAAATACCACTAGAACAGGTCTTGTTGGCGGTTTCTTTAACATTTATTTATCTACCGTTTTAATTTCGCTTATGACAACAGGTTACATGATTGCAACCTGGTGTGTTGGTGAAAGTGGTGTTGAACACGCAACCGCAGAAAACGAACTTAATAAGAAAAAAAGAGGTTAGACCTCTTTTTTTATACACCAACCCCATCTGTTCTAGGTTTTAATAAATCACACTTTTCAGACTCATAAATCCAACTACCACCTCTACCACTAGGCAATGTTGCAATATATTTTTTTGAAATGTTTGCAATCTCGTATGGATTGGTAATTTTAAGTTGTTTAAACTTTTGTTGTATTAGAGAAAGGTCTGCAACCTGTTCCCCAAACTCTATAAACATACTACTCAACACGTCGTCTAATAAAAAATTCATATTTTGTATTTCTTCAATAGCCACACCCTGTGGAAAGCCAACCATAATTTCTATTTTATAATAAGCAGTTACAATATGCCCTTTTTTGAATGTTACAAAATCATCATATCCAGTGTTGTGTTTTTTTAACTTTGTGTCTTGTGCTAAACCCTCAGCCCTATTTGCCTTTATATAAAATTTCCTTCTTATTAAATTTCTATCCATTTCTTTCTCCTATATAAAAATTATATAACAAAAATAAGGGTTTGTCAATATGCACTCTTACACCTTGCACAACTAAGAAAAATATGCTATACTTAAATTATAAGGAGCATTATGAAAAGAATTCATTTAAAAAATGGTAATGCAGAACTAGTTATAGATACAAAAGGCGCACAAGTTGTTAGTTACAAAATTAATGGGGTTGAATTGATGTATCAAGGCGCTAACAACCCAGACAATTCGGTGTGGAAAGCAACCGCAAAAAATCTATTTCCAAACCCTGGCCCTGTAGGTGCAACCCAAGAAATTCCTGTAACAAAGATTGACGAAAATGGACACAAAAAAACAATCAAAGAGCTTATTAAAAAATTACAAACCGCAGAGTTTGATGTTGATGGAAAAACAGAGACCCATACAATTTATGAATATAATGGTTCTACATCTTTTCATATGGGGCAACATGGTATTGCACATAGCAAGACTTATTCAGTTGTCAGCAAAGACCAAAAAAGTTGTGTGTTAAGCTTTTTTAATGAAGATAAAAATGATGAAAACTTTCCGTTTATATATACATATTCTGTTTCGGTAGCTCTTGAAGATGACGGTAGGCTTACTTACACTACCATTGCTCAAAACAATGATACTGAACCCATGCCTGGAGGTATGGGTTGGCATCCAGCCTTTGCATTACACCAAAACCCAGAACGATACACAATTGTTTTTAAAAACCTTAAAGCAAAACAACATCCTGTTAGAACCTACACTATTAAAAAAGGTGAAGAAAAGATAAAACAAACCGAACAATTAATTGAAGGTAAAGAATACTCTATTAACAAAAATATTGTGCAAGCAGGTTTGTCTGAGCAATTTTCTGGAATAAAATCTGCCGATGTTGTTTTGATGTATGAAACTGACAATGGAAGAAAAATACCATACCTAACCATGCACATTAAAGAACCTATTGTAGTTTTGTGGTCTAAGCCAAAGAAAAATGACACTCAAGAAGATTTTATTTGTATAGAACCATGGAATACTACCCCAAGGCAAATAAATAATTTAACAACACAAGAACACACTCGCGATTTAAGAAAAAATGGTGCAATTATTATAGAACCTAACCAACAGCGCTATTTGGCAGCAAAACTTACAATTAATCCTGAATACTTAAAAGAAATTTCTATGCATGATAATGATGAGATTTCTGCTTAAAAAAAGCAAATATAAATTTGCTTTTTTTATTAAATCGTTAATAAAAATGTTAATTTTTTATTGATTTTTTTAAATTTTTAAATCTTTTTCTTGGCTTTTCACCCAAAACAAGTTTAAATACTTCACAAAGCGGAATTATACTTACCGACGCAATAATTACCATTATCCACTGAGAGATGTTCAAGAATTCTAACCCAAACAATGGATACATAAATGGCACACAAGCAACAATTAGGTTTATTGCAAGGGTTAATAAAAAGCACAAATTAAAGGTTTTGTTGTTGAATAGTTTTGTATCAAACAAACTTTCATTTGTTTTGCAGTTTACGCTATGCAATAACTGCATAAATATTATGGTAAAGAAAACCATTGTGCTTGCAACTGTTGGAGAGTAACAGAATACACCAACAATAAACACCACCATTACCAGTGCGGTTTGCAAAATTGATTGATAAATAATAGCCACCCCAACCTTGCCTCCAAACAAGCCTGAACTACTGTTTCGCGGAGGCGAACGCATTAACTGTGGTTCTATTTTTTCCATACCCAAAGCGAAGGCTGGCAAACTATCTGTAACAAGGTTTATAAACAACATTTGGGTTGGAAGCAAGAATGTATATTTAGGGAAGAAAATCAAAGCAACAAGCATCCCAAACACTTCCACACAATTTGTAGAAATTAAAAACTGTAATGCTTTTTGTATGTTGTTGTAAACCTTTCTACCTTCTTCCACAGCCACAACAACCGAGGCAAAGTTATCATCCGTAACAACCATGTCTGCAACATTTTTAACAACATCTGTGCCACTTTTGCCCATGCCCACACCGATGTCTGCAATCTTTAAGCTTGGTGCATCGTTTACTCCGTCGCCAGTCATGGCAACTATTTTTTTTATGGATTTATATGCCTTAACTATTCGCACTTTGTGTTCTGGACTAACGCGCGCATACACGGTATATTTGCTAAGTGATTGTTTTAATTCTTTATCGCTTAATTTGTCAAGTTCCTCGCCCGTAATAACTTCGTTTAAACTTTTTGCAATACCAAGTTCATGAGCAATAGCAAAAGCTGTTCGTTTATGGTCGCCAGTTATCATAACAGGTTTTAGCCCAGCGCTAAAACACTGCTCAATACTTTTCTTTACTTCAGGGCGAGGATTGTCCATCATGCCAGCAAGCCCTAAGAAAATCATATTTTCTTCTAGTTCTGCATTAGGGCTATACTCGTCAAAAACCTTATACGCAAAACCAATTACTCGCAAAGCCTTGTCTGTCATGGCGTCATTTTCATCTTTTATTTTTTGTTTTAATGCAGAAGTAAATTCTTCCACCTTGCCATTTATTAAAATATATTTACAGCGTTCAAGCAATCTTTCTGGTGCACCCTTTGTGTAACTTTTTAAACCACTATCGTTTATTAAAACTGTCATCATCTTACGGGACGAATTAAAGGGTATTTCATGAATTACTTTTGCCCCAACTTCAGTGTAGTTTGATTTTGCAAACTCGTATAAAGCAAGCTCGGTAGGTTCGCCAACCGCCTTTCCATTTTCAGTTTTAGTATTGTTGCATAGACTCATACATTTAAAATATTCGTTATAATCTTTATCTTTTTGCACACCATGATTATCGTTTACAAAGCAATCTATAACCTGCATTTTATTTAAAGTGAGCGTGCCAGTTTTATCTGTGCAAATAATTTCGCAACTGCCCAAAGTTTCTACTGCATGCAAGTGTTTTATAATACATTTACGTTTTGCAAGTTGTTGCACACCAAGTGCTAAAATAATGGTAATAACCGCTGGCAAACTTTCTGGTATCGCCGCCACCGCAAGTGCAACCGATACCATAATAGCATTCATTACCCCATTGCCCGAGATTAGTTCTATTATTAAAATTACGGCGCAAACGCCCAAAACTGCCCAAGTGATAATTTTGCCAATTTTATCTATGCTCTTTTGCAGTGGTGTAATTTCCTTTTTAGAGTGAAACAACAAGTTTGCAATTTTACCAATTTCTGTGCTTTTGCCAGTTGCTACTACCACTCCTTTAGCCTTACCCATAGTTACCATGCTGCCAGAGTAAGCCATATTTACTCTTTCTGCCAAAGGAGAAGTTTTTGGCAATATTACATCAGCATTCTTTTCTACTGGCACACTTTCTCCAGTAAGCGAACTTTCGTCACAAGAAAAATTGTTACTTTCTATTAGGCGCAAGTCTGCCATAACCATATCGCCCGCCTCTACAAAAACAATATCGCCCACGGCAAGTTCCTTACTATCAATATTTACAACCGTGCCGTTACGTAAAACTTTTACATTCACCTTATTATTTTTTTGTAAATCTTCAATACAAGCTTGCGCCTTGTTTTCTTGAAACACTCCAATTAAAGCATTCATTATAACTATAAATAGAATAACAAAACCTTCAAACAAATCGCCATATTCTTTATTTACTATGGCAATAGTAAGCGAAATAATGGCAGAAAACAACAGAATTGCCACCATTATATTTAAAAATTGCTTAAAAAAACATTTTATAAAGGATTGTTTTTTTACCCTTTCTAACTCGTTCTTGCCATTTTGTTTAATATATTCATTTGCCTGCTTGTCCGTTAAACCCTTTTCTGTTACATTTAAATTAGCAAAAGTTTGTTTTATATTTAAGTAATGCATAATCCCTCTACCTAATTTATTAATCTGTTTTATAATTTAGAAGAGAAATTATAACTTCATTTATTTTTTTACAAATAAAAAAGACAACCTTAATTTGTTGTCTTTTTTATTCTATAACTGTCTATAATAATCTGCCTACTTTTCTTATTAAAAACTAGTTTTACAAATTTATTAAATTCTTCTAAACTAATTTTTTCTAAGTCTTGCAGATAGTTTAACCTACTAAATTTATAGTTGTATGTTTTGTCTTCTAATGTTGGACGCGTATATGCTGCAAACTTATAATCAAACTTTAGAGTCTCAAACTCTTGCTCTGTTAAACCATTTTTACTTAAACCATTAAACCATTTTAGACTTTCTTTTAATGTTTGTTTAATTTTAAATTTATCTACAAAAATTTCAGTTACAATTTTAGTTTGACTAACCGCTGGCACAAAGTTGGTAGTTGTGCGATAAACTAATCCTTGTTTGTGCCTTATAACACTTTTTATTCCATAGTTAAAGTTTGCCACAAACGTTGCCAACGCCGACATCTTTGCATGAGTAAAATAATCGTTATATTGACAATCTAAATAAAAGTTTATATATAACAACTTTTTATCTGTCTTATTTTTATAAATAATTTTGCTTGGTGTTTTTACTACATCTTTTGAAAGTTCTATAGTTTTTGCGTGCGATAAATCTGGGATGCGACCATGCAAATCTTTCCACATATTATCTTCTCTAAAAAAAGGATTATTTATTTTACTTTGATTTAATGTTTTTATAAGATTGTTAAAAATCTTAACAAGTGTGGTCTCTTCTATGCCAGACACAGCATAAATTTGTAAATTGTTTGCAGTTAAATTGCTTTTAATATAATCTTTAACATCTTGTGCTTTTATCCTTTGCATAGGTTCAATTAAATCTTCTTTTGCCTTGCCAGCAGTTTCCCATTCGGTTATAATCATTTGTTTTTCTTTTTCCAATTTTTTGTCGGGTATTACAATATTGTTTATCATTAATGACAATCTATTAACTCGTTCTTGTAGTTGAGATTTATCTAATACAAAAAACTGAAAGCGCATAAAATCATCCTCTGTCCTTGCATCCGATTTTAATTTGCCCATAAATCCGTTTTCAGTAATTTTCCCATTGTTGTTAACATCAAAATTCATAATAACATGTTCAGTTAAATGAGATAGTTGCAATATCTTTTCAGTATTATATCCACATTTAAACAAAACAAAAAAGTAAGACACTTGTCCTATGCTTTTTTCTAATAATAATTCTGCGCCTTTGTTTAATTTTATTCTTTTCATAATTATATTTAAGTTTAACTTTTTACTAATGTTTTGTCAAATTAAAAACTCTAATAACAATTCTGCGCCTAATGTTTTGTCAAATTAAAGACTTATTAGCACAAAAAAAGAGGGTAACACCCTCCTTTTTTGAATTGACGTTAAGCCAAAACTTTAACGTTCTTCCAGCCAATAATGCTGATGATATCAATAATCCATAAGATAGCCCAGCCTAGGATTAACCAGAAAATACCACCAATAAGTGTCCAGATTTTGCCATATGCAGCTCCCTTAACGATACGATAGATGCCCCAGAAGAAAGAATCTAATACTGGCAAAGCGAAAATAACTTTTAACCAAATTGGACATTCATCAAACCATTTAACTAAACCTTTCATACACACTCCTTTTATATGATATAATTATTATATATAAAATATGTTAATAAATCAACTTTTTTAAGGTGTTTTTATTGCTTTTAGTAAATTTTTTATAATAAAAGCTCCAATTAATGTAAATTATTGACTTTTTTATAAAAGCCATGATAAACTATCTATATGAAATATCAAGACAAGCTCTATTACACAGACGAACTTAATGATGAAGTAATAGATTTTGAAGTTAATGCAAAACCAATAGATAAAAGTTACAAATACACACATAAAAACCCATTTTATAAGTTGGGAGAATTTTTTATGTATCGCCTATTTGCAAAACCCGTGGTTTGGTTTTATGTTAAGTTTAAACATATAAAAATAGTAAACCGTAAAGCATTAAAACAGTGTAAAAATGGAGGTTATTTTGTTTACGCTAACCACACACAACAACTAATGGACGGGTTTCATCCAACCTACACTTGTTATAATAAAAAACCGCATCTCATTTGTAGTGCAGATAATGTAAGCATGGGTTTTATTGGCAAGCTTACTCCTCTTTGGGGCGCAATTCCACTGCCAGACACCCTTGACGCAACACGCAATTTTAACGCAAAACTAGAGCAAGTTTTAAAAACCAATAATCCTATAATAATATACCCTGAACGTCACATGTGGCCATACTATACAAAAATACGTCCATTTGACGACAAATCTTTCCGCTACCCAGTAAAATATAACAAACCAATTTTTACTTTTACCACCACCTATCAAAGAAAAAAAGAAGGCAAAAAACCACACATTACAATTTATGTTGACGGCCCTTTTTACCCAGACGTCAACCTTCCTACCAACGAACAACGTAAGCAATTACGTAACTGGGCTTACAACACAATGTGCCAGCGCTCTACCAATAGTAACTATGAATATTTACACTACATACACGAGAACAAGCCCTCTTAAAATTAGAGCTGGCTTGTTTTTTTAGTAGAGTTATTTAAATTGACAAATATACATAAAAAATGTATGATTTTTATAAATAAAGTTTAAGGAGAACTATGAACATACTTTTTGGCGGTAATTATAAAGTTCAAGAGGGTTTAGTGCTTTGTTTACTTAGCATGACAAAACATACAACCGAACCCATAAATGTATATATACTAACCGCAGATGTAACCGAAATTAATCCGGAGTGGAAACCTATAACCAAAACTACAATAGACCTAGTAGAAGCAATTGTTAAGAGTAAAAATCCCCAAAGTTCTGTAACCCTTATTACTTTGGATAATCAGTTTAACGAATGGGTGAAAAACTCTCAAAACAAAATGTCTTTTTATACCCCTTTTGCTTTTTTGCGCCTCTTTGCACAAGATGTTGATTTGCCAGATAAAATAATTTATTTAGATACCGACATAATGATTAACGGAGATATAAGCGAATTGTATAGTATAGATATAAGCGATTATGAAATTGGTGTAGTAAAAGATAGATATGGTAAGTTTTTTATAAACCCAAAATACTTTAATTCAGGCATGCTACTTTTAAACATGCCCGCAATAAGAGAAAGTAATTTATTTGAACGTGTAAAGCAAATGTGTTTAACTAAAAAAATGGCATTCCCAGATCAAACCGCACTAAACAAGTTGGCTAAAAGAAAGTTATATCTTCCGCGTAAGTTTAACGAGCAAGGAGATTTGCAAAAAGACACCATTGTTCAACACTTTACCCAACGTTTTACCCTATGGCCATACTTCCACAAGATAAATATAAAACCTTGGCAAATAGAACAAGTTCATAAAGTGCGCAAAAACTTTGCTTATGATGACATTTATGAAGAATACTACAAAATAAAAGAATTGGGCTTAGATTATTTTAAACCAGCAAAAAATAAAAGGAATTAAAATGCTAGATATTAATATGTTAAAAGACAGTTATAAAGATGCTGTTAAATACGAAGAAAACCGCAAACAATTAGAAACTGAAGGAATGTTTTTTGTAGACCAAGACCCAGTTGAGGAAGGCAGTTACGAACCTCTTACAGAAGATTTTCCATTTATTCGCAAAGGCCTTACATGGACAATAAGATGCGCGATTTATAACTCAGTTTTAAACAAATATGCAAAAAAAATAAATAAAGAACTAACCAATTTAAAAATTGTTGGACAGGAGAACCTAAAAGGTTTAAAAGGCGCTATAATTACATGTAATCATATAAGTAAAGTGGACAGTTTTGCTGTGCGTGAAGCTTGTAAAGAAAACATAATGTTTGTTGCGGCAGAGTTTAACAACTGGAAAGGCGCAATGGGCAAAATTTCTCGCAACACTGGTTACATCCCATTACCTGCAAATTTAAACTTAAAACTAATGCGCAAATTTAATGAAGCTATAAGTTATTATCTTAAAAAAGGTAAAAAAATATTAATTTACCCAGAGCAAGCAATGTGGAGAGAATTTACAAAACCTCGCCCACTTCAAAATGGTGCATTCCATTATGCCGTTATTAATAATGTTCCAATATTGCCTATGTTTATAACAATCAAATCTAAACCAAAACCAGCTGACGAACAAGGCAGAGCCAATTTTGGCGATTATACGCTTCATATCCTACCACCAATTTATCCCAAACAAGAACTTACTGCAAAAGAAAATGAAAAGTATATGAAGCTAGAAAATTTCCACAGTTGCCAAGAATGTTACGAGAAAGTTTATGGAGTAAAGCTTAAATATACAACAAAAAAAGAATTATGGAACAAGAACTTTGATGAATATAACCAATTTATAACAGATTTAACAAAACAAAAACAAACAATTAAGCCTAGCGTTGCAACAAACGCTAAAAAGGCCAGCAAATCCGCAAAAAGCAAAATATCTGCTAAATCTGCAACAAAAAAGCCAATAAAAAAATAAAAGAGCGTTTGCTCTTTTTTATTTTAACTAATTGCTTTTAATTTGCCAAAAATCATTGACAAACAAATCAATTATTGCTAATATTATTTAGTATCGTATGGTATACCTCTGCCTTACCAAGGCAAAGCACTACCATAGACGCAAAATGTCAACTGCAC
>CANDFN010000024.1 GCA_947384015.1 uncultured Clostridia bacterium
TGGAAACCATAGAAAAGATTAAAAAGATATTAGAATCTAATGGCATTACTGTGACAGATTCTTCTGCAGATGTTTTGGTAGATGATAAAGAATTTGAAGATATTATCAGTCAAATAAATGTTAGCGATCCAATTAAAATGTATTTAAAAGACATTGGTAAAATTCCACTTTTAACACCAGAAGAAGAAAAAGAGCTAAGCCGTAAGTTTATTGAAGAGCATGACGAGGCTGCACGTCAAAAATTATGTGAAGCAAACTTAAGGTTGGTTGTAAGTGTTGCAAAACGCTATCAAAACAAACACAACATGTCGTTTTTGGACCTTATTCAAGAAGGTAATCTTGGGTTATGGAAGGCTGTAGAAAAATTTGATTACAAAAAAGGTTTTAAGTTCTCAACCTATGGCACATGGTGGATTAAGCAAAGTATTACCCGTGCTATTTCAGACCAAGCGCGTTTGATACGTGCCCCAGTGCATATGGTAGAAACAATCTTAAAGCACAACCGTGCAGTGCGCGAATTATTACAAGAATTGGGTAGAGATCCAACAATTGAAGAAATTGCTGAAAAACTTGGCACTACTGTAGATAAGGTTGTTGAGGTTCAACGCATTGCTCAAGATCCAATTTCGCTAGAAAGCAAAATGGGCAATGAAGAAGATAGTAAGATTGGCGATTTAATCCCAGACGAAAGTGCGCTATCTCCACAAGACATTGCACAACAAAATATGCTAAAAGAACAATTAATGAGTGTGCTAGAAACTTTAACCCCAAGGGAACAAAAAGTTATTCGTTTACGTTACGGCTTAGACGATGCACACCCAAGAACATTGGAAGAGGTTGGTCGCGAGTTCTCTGTTACACGTGAACGTATTCGTCAAATAGAAGCAAAGGCTTTGCGTAAACTTCGTCATCCATCAAAATTAAAACGCTTACGTGAAGATTTAGGAGAAGATGAATATCCATCCACTCCAGTTGTTCGCACACCTAAACGTAAAGGGAGAAAGTAATGAAAACAATATTAGAAATACAAAAATTAGATAGACAAATCCGTTTGCTAAATAGGGAAGTTAACACTTGCCAAGCAAGTAAGGACTATAACAATTATTTAAAGTTATTAAAAGATGGTAGAGAGATGTTTGAGAAATTAGAAACTCAAGCAAACGAAATTATAAATAATTATGATGTGTCTGCAAATAGGCTTGGCAAATACGTTGGCTCTGCCGATGTTGTAAAAAAACGCAATCAAGAAAAAATTTCACTTGAAAATATTTCTAGTTTAATTACAGACTCTAATGCTTTAGTGGGTGAGTTAAGCGAAGAAAATAGACATGTGGAAGACCTTGTTAGAAAGTCGGAAGAAATTGTGCGTAAGAGTGCAGAACTATCTCAAAAACTTACCGAAGCTAAAAAGCGTTCGGCAATTTATAAAGCAAAGATAGAAGAAAAGAAACAAGAAATTGCACCTAAAATTGCAGAGTTAGAAAAACAAATAAAAGCATTAGAGGCTAATGTTGAAGACAAAGCTAAATACGAAAAGTATAAAGAAATGAAAGAAAATGGAATCTTCCCAGTATTTGTTCAATTAGAAGGTGATTTTTGTGGTGGATGTAAGGTAGAATTACCACTTAACTTTATAGAAAAATTAAAAGTTCAACACATGCTTCCTTGTGAACATTGCAATAGAATTATAATGAGTAGGTAAATAAAAAAACTCTCTAAGTTTAGAGAGTTTTTTAATATCTTCTAGCATTGTCGTATTGTGATTGTGCATTACTATATTGATATTGTGAATTAGCATACTTTTTTGAGTTGTCAAATTGCTCTTGAGTAAATTTTAATTGTTTTAAAGATACTGTTTCGTAAAAACTATCAATTTGCCTTGCATTGTCTAAAAAGTAAATGTCAGCAGTGTTGGCAACAGATTCATCATTTATTAAAGTAATGTTTTTATCTACAACAAAACCATATCTTAAAGCTTGGAATTTTAAGGTAAGCAATTTAATAAGGTTAGGAATTTCTTCAGCAATAACATAAGAATTTCCCATTTTTATAACTATAACATTTCTACGCACAAGCTTGGTTTCATAAACATATTTGCCAACAACAGATACGCCATTATATTGTTTTCTAGACCTATAATTTTGTGTTTTATATAAATCTGCAATAAACACTTCAGAAGTTTTCATATTTTCCCCCATAAGTAAAAAGTATTTGAATTATATCATACAAATAGGGGTTTGTCAATATCAATTTTTATTTTTCTTTTTTGTATTAAATAGCTTAATTGTTATCATTGCAATTAACACAACAACATAAATTGCGCTTATAATTCCAGAGGCAACATACAAATATTTTACAATAAAGTTGTAGCCCAGGTTGGAAAGTATTAAGTTAAATAAAACAATTACAATAGCAATAAAGACAGATTTTTTACCTTTGCAAATAATGCTTTGCATGTTGTAACTGCAAATAAGAGTGGTTGAGAAAAGTGCCAAAATTAAAGTTGCAAAATATATGTAGTAAAACCAAGGCGAAATGTTTGCACTAGCTTCAAACATAGGCATGTCAGTAATGTAATTGTTAGATGCCAACACAAGAACGTTAAGTAAAATAATAATTGCAATGCTAACAATTACAAATATTCGTCCGCTCTTTTTTTGTTTGGTTTCAAATAGAACTGGTAGGGCGGCAACAAAATTGTTTACACCAAAAAGCAATCCATAGTATATTGCCATAAAAGAATTTTGTGTGCTTATTTGCATATTAACATTTTGTGGTGTAATGTTTGCAAAAGAGTTTATTACAATAGAAGCAATCATTACAGGTATAATAATGTTAGCAACTGACTTTATTTTACCAATTCCGCCCAATATAACTAAGAAAGTAATAATAGAAATAACAAGCGAAGCTACCTTAAATTTTAGCCCAAAAAATGTTGCAAAAAGGTAGTCTGCACCAGCAAGCATACCAGCACAAGTAATAGAAAAGTTTATTATAATAAAAACATTTGTAATTTTTGTAAGTTTGCCAAATATTGCTGTGTTGAATTCGTTATAGCTGTTTAATGCCAGTTTGTGTTTTATGTAGTCAATAACAAAGAACAAATATACATACAATAATCCAAAGGCTAAAATGCCTAATAAACTTCCACCGTCAAATACAAAAAAGAACTCGTAAATTTCTTTACCAGAAGCAAAACCAACGCCAATTATTGCAGAAAGTATTAAAAAATAGTCAATAACCGCAGAAAATATTTTATTGTTTTTCACATTATTTTTATATGATTAAATTACAAATAAAATGTTAATTTTTGTAAATTTATAAAAATTTTGCTTAATTGAAAATTTTTTAAAAATAATAAAATTTATATACAATATAAAAAATGGCAAAAAATACTATTTTATAGCATTATTTGTCAATTTTAGTTGTAATTATTTATATATTTTTTTGTAATATTTTATATTATTATTTACCTTAATTATATAATTATTTGTTTCTTTATATGGAATATTATTTAATTTAACTCCGTCATCACTATAATTATTATTTTTTAACCAAGTTCTAACACGTGTTTCACCAGCATTATAAGCTGCAAGGGTAGTATTAATATTTTTAAATTTATTTAATAAATAATTAAAATACATACAACCATAATAAATATTGGTTTTAGGGTTAAATAAATCTTCTTCTTTTACGGCTTCGTCCAAATTGTAATATTCTATTAAAAATAATACAGTATCATATTTTATTTGCATTAGTCCTAAGGCGTTTTTGTTACTGATAGCATCGGCTTTATAATGACTTTCGGTATTTATAATGCTTGCAATTAAAGTTGGTGATAGATTATAAGCTTCGCTTTCTGCTACAATAATTTCTTCATATTTTATAGGGTGTGTCAACGCCTGTATACATTTATAGCCACCAAATAAAATTGTGAAAGCATAAAGGCAAACTAAGGCTATTGCAAACTTTTTCATAAACTTATTATACGCAATATTAAAAGCTTTTAATCTTAGCATGTTTAAAACAGACTAAAATCTTTTGCAAGGCTTATAACATCTTTACCAAACTTGTTTTTAAGTTTATCTATAGCTTGGCTTAGGTTTTCTTTTTTATGGTTTGTCCATAAACTTACTTGCACAGGTTCGTCTTTTGTTATTAAACCGGTGGTGCAAATTCTTAAAGCCCGCACTGGGGCAAATTTTGTTCCAACCAATTCGTTAAAAATTTGATAGGCTAGTTTAAATATATCTTGTTCGTTGCTAATGTAGTAGGTAAGTGAGTGCTGGGCAGAAAGGTAACTAAAATCGGCAAACTTAATGGTTAGATGGACGGTTTTTGCACCAAAACCATGTGCTCGTAATCTGCTGGCAACCTTAGAAGATAAGTCTAGTAAAAAGTTTTTAATTTCCTCACTTGTTGTCATGTCTTTAACAGAAGTTGCGCCATTCCCAACACTTTTTGTGTCTTCTTCGCGTGGGGTAATAAGTTTATCGTCATCTATTCCGCTAATAGCGTTGTGCATATAAACACCAACAATTCCAAAGTGTTGCCTTAAAAAATCCACAGGTAAAAGATACAAATCGTATAGGGTGTTTATGTTCATGGTATGCAGTTTTTTTGTTGTGTGTTTGCCAATCATAATCATATCTTCAACTTTTAGTTTTTTTATTATATCTATATGATTGTTTTCATCAATAACGGTTAGTCCCATTGGTTTTTTTATGTCGCTACCAAGTTTTGCTAATGTTTTGCCAAAAGAAACACCAATAGATACAGTTAGCCCAAGCTCTTCATAAATTTGTTTTTGTATTTTTTCTGCAATTTCTTTTGCGGTGCAGTCAAAAAACTTTAGGCTACAAGTAACATCTAGCCAACATTCGTCCAAGCCAAAGGGTTCTATTAAATCGGTGTATTTATAATATATACTTTGTGCTTTTTTGCTAAATTCTTCATATTTGTCGTAGTGTGGGGCAACAGTGATTAAAATTGGACATTTTTGTTTTGCTTCCCAAATGGCTTCCCCAGTTTTAACTCCATATACTTTTGCAATATAGTTTTTTGCAAGTATAATACCTGTTCTTTTGTTTGGGTCGCCAGCCACTGCAATAGCATAATTTTTTAGGCTGGGGTTCAATAAACATTCAACCGAAGCATAAAAGTTATTCATATCAACATGTAAAATAGCACGTTTTTCCATTTTTTTATCTCCATAACCATTATAGAACAAATGTTCTAATTTGTCAACAGGTTTATAATATTTGCTACAAATAAAAATTTTTTGTGTTTTAACAAAATTAAAATAGTTTTACTATTGTAATTAGTTTGTGCTTATGGTATAATCTCTAAAAGGAAATTTATGAATATTTTAATCTTATTGAAAAAAATAAATGAAGTTTTAATACCATGGTGTGATAAAAATAATAAAAAGATTAGTGATGTGCCTTTATTTGCTGATAGCACTGGTAAACGACATCCTTTATACACTATTGTGGTTACATTAAGAGGTGAAAAAGATAATTTAGATAAATCAACAATTCAACTTTTAGACAGTTATGGCATGACGTGGGGAAGAGATAAAACGGATTTAAACACCCTTGTAAAAACAATATTAATACCCTGGTGTGATAAGAACGGCAAAAAGATACCAGACATAAATAAAACAGATAAGGAGATTTATGCTTTAGTAAGCAAATTAAAAAGAAAAAAAGAACTGCTAACTGAAGAAACATTAGTATTATTAAATGATTATGGGATAAATGACGAAAGAAGAGAATCTTCTCCAAAACCAAAAGAGATATTAGAAAAACTAAAACAAAATATAGAAGACAAACTTATTGCTTGGTGCAAAGCAAATAATAAACAAATTTACCAAATTAAAGCTATGCTTGGAGATAAACATAACCCACTATATTCTTTTATAATTAATTTAAGAAAAGTTAAACATCTGTTGGATAATGTAACTATTGAATTGCTTAATTCTTATGGAATGGTTTGGAGTGGGGAAAGAGCCGAATTTGTAATTAAGCGCACAAAAGATAAAATAAAACAAAATGCAAAAACAAAGCTGATACCATGGTGTGTTAAAAATAAAATATCAATTTCGCAAATGCTATCTACCGAGCCAGAATATTCAATTGTTAAAAATTTAAGAGAGATTGAGGATGATTTGGATGAAGATTTTGTTAATCTCTTAAACAATTATGGCATGGTATGGAAAAATGATTTAATAAATGGAAGACGCGCAAACCATAAAGTTTTAGAAGGAAGAATAAAAAATGAGCTAATATATTGGTGTAAGATAAACAATAAAACCCTTAAACAAATTCCTTCTCATGATGAAAATGGAGATATTCATCCAATGTATAGAATTCTAATTAATGCAAGACGGGCAGCTAATGGATTAAGCAAAGAAATTATTGATTTGCTAAATCAGTATGAAATGATTTGGGAAAAGAAAACCAGGTCAATTAATGCAATAACTGGTTTAACAAGAGTTAAACCTAGCGAACGTGTAAGGTTAGAACTTGTGCCATGGTGCGAAAAACATCAAGCAAAAATAATAGATGTTCCAATAATTGTAGATAATAAAATAAACCCACTATATAATTTTATTATAAGTTTAAGGCATAAGCGAAATAAGCTGGACGCAGAAACAATAGCATTATTAAATAGTTATGGTATGCTTTGGGACGGCAGAAGAAAGAGAAATGCTGTTTGTAAAAGAATAGATGAAGAACTTATTCCTTGGTGTGTTGAAAATAATAAACAAATTTACGAATTGCCTTGCGAAATAAACGGCAAAGCAAATCCTTTATATGTGTTGGTTTATAAGTTAAGAATGCTTTACGACGAATTAGATGAGGAAACCATCAAGTTATTAAACAAATTTGGTATGGTATGGAAAATAAATTTGGTTGAGTCCACAAGATTAAAAGTTTTGGCAAGGTTAAAAAATCAAATAAAAACTGTTTTAATACCATGGTGTAAAGAAAATGAAAAAACAATATCTCAAATTCCTAAATGCGAATTCAACAAGCAAAATCCTCTTTATATTCTTGTAAAAAAGATAATTAAAAATAAAGAAGATTTAGATGAAGAAACAATAGCGCTGTTAAATACTTATGGTATTAATTGGGATGATTGTATAGTAAAAAAATCACGCAAAACAAGTGGACAAATAACTACATACGAACAAGACTTAGAAGAAAAGAAACTAAACCCAGAAACAAATAATGATAATCTTGAAATTGATAGCCACGATATTGATTTGACACTTCTTGTAAAACAACAATTAGAAACTCAGCAAGAAATCAAACGTCTTCAAGAAGAAACTGCAAGCAGTGATGAAGCCAAACCTATATCAGTAGGCTTTGGAGAAGATATAACACCAACACAAGAAGATATTAATATATCAACCAAAGTAATAATTGAAGGTTCGTTAGTTGCAACAGGTAACACCAGCAAGTCTACTTATAGTTCGGGTTTGGGAACGATTCAAACTTCTTAATCGGCGCAGTTAATAAAAACAACCAATAAAGAAATTAAACATAAACAAAGTAAGATTCAAAAATCTGTGTTTGTAGAAATAGATGAAACTAAAGAAATAAAAATAAAACTAAAAAATAGTTTTAATGCTGTTATTAAATGGATGGATAAAAAACTTGCATATATAAGCAATATAACTAAAAACACACCCTGTTATGAGGATTTACAATTTATTATTCAAAATGTAAGTTTGTTGGAAGAGGAGTTGTTAGAGGAATTAAAACTTTATGGCTTTGATGTAAGCTTAACTAGTGGTGTATAAAATATAATAAATAAAAACAAGGTTAACCTTGTTTTTTTGTTTGTTAAATAATGTTGTAAAATTAATATCATGTATTGATTGCAAAAAATGTAAAAAAGGAGTATAATTAAGTTATGAGATTTATTAATGCAAAATTTATAAAAAGCGCCAGCAAGAAGCAAGAGTTTATTGAAGATGAACTTCCTCAAATTGCAATAGTGGGAAGAAGTAATGTTGGTAAAAGCAGTTTAATTAATATGTTAACCAATAATAGTAAAATGGCAAAAACTAGTAGCACGCCAGGGCGCACAAGATTGGTTAATTATTTTAATATTAATAACCAAGTTTATTTGGTAGATTTGCCAGGCTATGGTTTTGCAAAAGCAAGTAAGAATATTGTTGGGGCGTGGGATAGTGTTATGAATGACTATTTTGTAAATAACGCCAAATTAAAACTTGTTATGGTGTTGTTAGATAGCCGACTTATGCCAACAGCACAAGATATATCAATGCTAGATTTTTTAGCAGAAAATGAAATTCCTGCGGTTATAATATTAACAAAGACGGACAAAATAAGTAGAAGTGAACTTAATTATAACAAGGCTAAAATTGCCAATATGGTGCGTTTTAACAAAGACATGATAATTGCAACAAGTGCTAGCAAAAAAGTAGGTGTTGAACAAATTGGCGCGTTTATAGATGAATATATAAAATAATGTTTAAATATTTGACAATAAATACCAAAAATTGTAAAATTATAGTATTAAATATAGGGAGGTAAAATGAAACAAACAAAACAAACTACAGTGGTTCAAATTGGTTGCGGTAAAATGAGCAAATACACCATGCGCTATGTAATGGAGAAGGGTGGAAAGGTTGTTGCAGGTTTTGACGTAAACAAAAAATTATTTGGTAAGGACATTAAAACTGTTCTTGGCGGTAAACAAGAGTATGGTGCAAAAATTTATGATGTTGCCCAACTTGAAGAAAAACTTAAAGAATTAAAGCCAGATGTTGCAATTGTTACAACGATGAGTTTGTTTAAAGATTGCTATGATGTGCTTATGACTTGCGCAAAATGTGGTGTAAATGCTATTACTACTTGTGAGGAAGCATTCTATCCATTTAATAGTGCTAAAAAGATGACAATGGCAATAGACCGCGTTGCAAAGAAAAACAATTGCACAATTACAGGTTCTGGTTATCAAGATTTTAGCTGGGGTAATTTAATTTATGGCATGGCTGGCACAACTCAAAAAATTACAAAAATTAAAGGTAAAAGTAGCTATAATGTTGAAGATTATGGCATAGCACTTGCACGTGCACATGGTGCTGGCTTAACACTAAAAGAATTTGATGAACAAATTGCAAGTGCAGATAGAATTAGTGAAGAAGAAAGAAAAGCGCAAATGGACGCTGGCGAATTTGCTCCGTCTTATATGTGGAATGTTAATGGTTGGTTGGCAGAAGCTTTAGGCTTAACTGTAACAAGCCAAACACAAAAATGTGTTCCTCAAAAGGCAAAAGAAGCTATTTATTCTTCAACTTTAAATATGACTGTTAAAAAAGGTCAAGCAACTGGTATGAGCGCAGTTGTAACAACAGAAACAAAACAAGGTGTTACTTTAGAAACTCAATGTATTGGTAAAGTTTACGCTAAAGACGAATTTGATTGCAACGAATGGACTGTTGAAGGCGAGCCAAAAACAACAGTTGTGGTTAACAAACCTGCTACAGTAGAACTTACTTGCGCATCTATAGTTAATCGTATTCCAGACTTAATTGCAGCTCCTGCAGGTTATGTCCCTACATGTAGAATGGGTGCTTTAACTTACAAGACTAAAATTTAGTTTTATAAATTGTAAAACAAAAAATAGCGATGATAGTTAATTAATTTTAAAACTAGCAATAAAAGAGTTAAGATGTTTTAGTCTTAATTCTTTTTTTGTGGCTAGCATATGTAGTGAGATGTATATGTAGTGAGATGTAATTGATATTAACTTCTGGAATAAATGGACTACATATCTAAATACAGCAAAAGTGGACGTGGTTGATTTATCGCACTCTGTTTTTGCTAACTTTAGTTTTGCGAAAGGCTGATTTTAATTTGTTTTTTTGGTGCATGTTTATCTACTGGAGCGTGGCAATAGCTCTTATATAACTAAGTGTATGTTTAAATGCAAAATTAATTTTTTAAATTTAATTTTATAATATTTAATACAAAAAAGAAAATTTATGATATAATAAACTTGATATAAGGAGTGAATATGAAAAAAGTAGCATTGGTCACCGGCAGCACAATGGGAATTGGGCTTGCCACTGCAAAGAAATTGGCAAAAAAATATATAGTCATTATAAACAGCAACAAATCAGTTGAAAAAGGCTTTATTGAAAAAGAGTTTGGTAACAATGCAGAAGTCTATTTCTACAAAGCGGATATATCAAATATTGAGGATTTGATTGCTATGCGTGATTGGATTAAAAATAAGTTTGGCAGGCTTGATTATCTTGCCGCACACGCAGGCATTATTCCTCTTCCTTGTGGGATTGATGACATAACAAACGAAAATATTCACAAAACTATTGATACCAACCTTATTGGCACATTCAACACCGTCAAATTGTTTGGTAATCTCATTAAAGAAACTGCAAAGAAAGGTGCAATTTGTTGCACAACATCTGTAGATGGTATTATTGGTGAACCTTATGCAGTTATTTATTCTACAACAAAGGCTGGTATAATTTCATTAACCAAATCTTATGCAAGGTATTTCGGTGAAGATATTCGTGTAAATGCTGTCGCTCCAGGCTTAATTGACACACCATTGACTGCAAGTTCTGGTGAAGATCCAGCAGTCACAACAGACTATTCAATTATTAAAAGAATGGGCAAGCCAGAAGAAATTGCAAATGCAATCAACTTTTTATTGTCAAACGAAGCAAGTTTTATAACGGGGCAAATTCTTGCTGTTGATGGTGGATTTACACTTAAATAACTTTATATACAAAAAAGCATTTTATATTAACTGATAAAATGCTTTTTTACTAGTTTCTAAATTTATGGTCCTTGATTGCTGTTTTTTTTGAATTATTTTTTATTTAAACATTTTTTTTGTAGGTAGTGTTTATATTAAGTAATTCTTCAATAGTTTGATACTTATTTTTATTAGTAGGGGTTAAGTTTAGGCTTTGCATAACTTTATCAAAACTCTCATAAGTTTTATCAATATAATCTTTTAAACTTGTAGCAATTTCTTTATTATAATATTTACTACTAATATCTTGTAAACTATATATCATAACATCGGTAAAAACAGGTATTTCTTCTATAGCCTCTATTGTGGTTGTGGATACAATAAAATCAAGCACAGCACAGGCGTTATCTAGCATGGATTTAATATCTAAAAATTGTAAATCAAAGTGTTGCTCGTTAGAAGAAAGTTCAAGCACTGGCACAATATCTAAATTTAGGTTAGAGATTTTTTTTACTTCTGCAGTATTGAAATCTCTTTCAAGATTATCTGTGTATAGTTCCATTCTCTTACATGGCGTAGCGTTATCTTTTTTTATATCTAAAAAATATCTTATTGTAGAAGTTTTATTTAAGATGTTACTTTTATGTGTTACTAATCTGCAGAAGCCACCTGCATTTAAGATCGTGTAATCACTAGTGTCAAAATAAACTTCTTTTACTGTATCAATATGTCCGTTAGCAACATTGCTACTATTGTATAATTTGCATTCATCTTTTAATTTTTTTAAAATGCCAGATACTCTTAAATTTAAATTTTTTGTTACATAGTTAGATTGTTTCATATTCATTTCCTTAATCTAAATTTAACACACATATACAAAATTGTCAATATTAGTTTTTATAGTTATTTATAAAGAAACTCCCACAGAAATGTGGGAGTGATATAAGCAGGCGAGCAATAGAATAAACCTTAATATTAGAAGCTAATAGAGGCAAGCAGTATTAGAAAGGGATTAATTAAGGGAAAACATGTTGTCCCTTAATAAGAGATAGCAACCGCCTAAAAAAGAAACTCCCACAGAAATGTGGGAGTGATAAAAGCTGGCGAGTTGCTATCTATCTGGCATTTGTAGATTGTGGAGCAACGGCTGTTGGGTATAAAGGCATTTCAAACACGCCTGGGCAAACATCTTCGTTAGAATATGGTGTGCAAGGTGGTATAGGACAATAGCCGTAACTTGGAACAAGCACATCTACTACAGCAACAACTTTTAGAATTACAGTAACACATGCGTTAATGGTAAATCCTCCGGTTGTAGGGTTATAAACACCACTAGCAATAACTGCGCTACCAAAGCCTACAACATCAATAGGCGTTAATGATGGTTGAGGCACATACATAATTACATCTTGTGTTACAGTAATTGTGCCGTTTGCTGTGCCTGCTACATTGTTTGCGTCTGTATATGTAACAGTAACAGGTATGTTTATGTTGGCTTGAACACGTGCAAAGTTGGGTCTATCTTCAAACCTTGTAATAGTTAGGCCTGTAACTGTTGCTGGTGTGCCTATAGAGTTTCCGCTTACAAAAGTTAACGGAGTGGTTGGGTTTGCTGGGTTAAAATCGGTTAAGGTTAAAGCATAATCGTTTATTTGTGCTTGTAACATACATGCATCAAAAACCTTGGTGGTTTGAATACAAATACGCTCACACAAACCATTCATAGCATTGTTTGTTTGGCCAGGGAAAATGCCTGGTCTAGAATCTGTGTAAAAAGACATCTTTTTTTCCTCCTATCTTACTTCTATTCTAAACAATAAAAAAATGTTAAAATGTTTAGTGTTTTATAATTAATTGACTAAATAAATATAACATGCTAAAATATAATATATGAAAATTTATGCTATAAGCGATTTGCATCTAGATGTAAACAACACAAAGCCTATGGACATATTCGGTCCAGTTTGGCAAAACAGTTTAGAAAAGATACAACAAGATTGGAATAATAAAGTAACAGAAGATGATGTTGTTATTCTTGCTGGCGATTATTCTTGGGCAATGAAATTAGAAGAAGTTGTTCCAGATTTTGAATTATTAAATAGGCTAAAAGGCACAAAAATAATAATTCGTGGTAATCACGATTTTTGGTGGAGTAGCATTAGTAGGGTTAGGGAAAAATTGCCACAAAAAACTTATGCACTTCAAAATGATGCAATAAAACTTGGCAACTACATATTTTGCGGTAATCGGGGTTGGACAATTCCAGAAGGCAAGGCGGATAAAGCAGAGAATAGGAAATTATATGCACGAGAAGTAGAAAGATTAAAACTTTCACTTCAAGCAGCTAAAAAACTGCAAACAGAAAATGAAAAAATAATTTTTATTACACATTATCCTCCGTTTAATAATAAGTGTGAACCAAGCGAATAAGATCGGAAGAGCACACGTCTGAACTCCAGTCACCATAATACATCT
>CANDFN010000025.1 GCA_947384015.1 uncultured Clostridia bacterium
TTATTTCTTTGAAAAAGCCATTGGGAATTCCAATGGCTTTCATTTTATCCCTTTTGTTTTGAATCAAAAATAAAGAGCAGTTGCAAAAAAAACAAACTTAGCATATAATTTAGCAAAAGAAAAAACTGTTGGGTTAATATGCAAACAAACAGCAAAACAAAAAAGCTAAATCCCAACCTAAATTTTTTCATATTTATTTATATTTTTAATGCTTGTTTTTTATGATAAATTAATAAACTAAATCTAATCTGGTAATGCTCTAAAGTTTTTAATTCTATCACCCAAGCAGTTTATAGATATAGAATAAGAACTTCCCTTTAAATCTATTTCTAAATTAATATCTTCAAAGGCAACTTCAAAATAATTGTTAATTAAATAAAAAAAGTCAGATTTTATAACATTTATTAGATATTTTGGATTATTTTGTTTATCTTTTTGTGAAATTTTGTTAAGTCTTTCAGCTAAATCCATTACACGCTCCTTTTTATCAATTTCTTTATTCCACCAAATAAACCGCGATATTTATAGGTGCAATCAAACAATTTTTTCTCTCCGGTTATTATATTGTTTGTAAGTATTTCAAACGCTCGGTTTAACGCAACTTTATTATTTTTTATACCCGCACTAGTGTTGGTTATTGCCCTATCATCTTCAGGTATCACTCCTCCAAATTCTATACCCAAAGCTTTGCCAATATCGTGCACATCAATCATGATTTTATCTTGCATCAAATCGCCTCTTGCGCGGTTTATTACAAACCTTTTACTTATTATTTGATAGCTGGATAATATTGTAACAACCTTATCTGCATCACGCACACTTGAAAGATGTGGCGTAGTTACAACAATGGCTTCATCTGCACAGCTTACTGCACGTTTAAAGCCTGCATCTATACCTGCTGGGCAGTCTATTAAAATATAATCAAACATGGTATGTAACTCGTTTATAACCGCCTTTATTTGACTTAGTTGAATGGTAAGATTTTGCCCCAATCCTCCAGTAGACAACAAATACAACAGCGGATAATAATCGTCTTGAACCAATGCCTCTTTTAACCTACAATTACCTTCTATAACATCCAAAATACTATATAGAACTCTATCTTCCATATTCATTACAACATCTAAATTATTTAAACCGATGTCCATATCTATTAAACATACTCTATAATTTTTACTTGCCAGGTGCATACCAAGATTTGCGGTTACTGTAGTTTTTCCAACCCCACCTTTGCCAGAAGTTAAAACAATCGCTCTTGCCATAATCTACCTCCTAAACAAAATTTTAACACAGTAATAAAAAAAGCAGAAGTTAAAATTGCTACGAATTTAACTTCCGACAAAATTAGTTTTATTTTTTATAAATTGATTTTTAAAAAATCCTTTTCGCTAGACAAAAGTTTACCAGCACCTAAAATTACGCAGTCCATTGGTTCTTCAGGTATTATAACTGGAACTTCTAATTTCTTTGTTGCGTATTCGTATAAACCAGAAATGCAACTTGCACCACCAATAAACACAATACCATTATGATAAATCTCAGCACGCAAATCTGGATGTAAAGAGTCCAATATATCTGTAACCATTTTTAAGATTGTATCGTAAAAATTACAAATTGCAACGCGCACTTCGTTAGCTGTTATAGTTTCTCTAACAATTTTGTTGTTATCAGCAGAACCTACAAATTCATATTTAGACAAATCGCGTTGATATAAAGAAGCTATTTCATTTTTTATTTCTTCACTAACAGCATCACTAACTTTTACATTATAATTATCTTCAATAAATGTCGTAATACTTTTATCCATATCGGCGCCACCAATAAAGAACATACGCCCGAAATCAAACGTGAATTCATTTAACACAGAAATATCTGTTAAATACTTACCAATATCTACAACCATTATATGGCTAAATGGATCCATATCCATATGTGCATATGCGCATACACTGTTTTGAACAAAAGTAACTTTACCAATGCCTGCCGAATTTAAAACCTTTTTAAGCAATAGTAATTGCCTTTGATTTAATGCGCAAGGCACCGCCACCAAAGCAGAAATCTTTGTAATTAAAATTCTATCATTAATAACGTCTTTAAGGAGTTTATCTAATAAAAGAATAGCTTTGCGTTCGTCTTCTACTGCACTGTTTACAATAGGCTCATAAACCTCCACTCCTTTAACTTGTTGTAATTTTAAGTTTTGTGCAGCTTTGCCAAAGGCTTTAAACTTTCCGTCCTCGTAAGCAATTAAAGCAGGCTGTTTAGCAACTATGCCAAACCCTTTTCTGTAAATAATAATTTCTTTACTGCCAAATTTAATTGCCAAATCTATGTTAAACAATTTCCCCTCCTTAAGCATTGATAATTGCCTTATAAAATTTGCAAGTTTTTACCGTATACCTTTTTAAAGTCGCCAGCCACGCTCATTGCTTGGCTAATTTCTAAGGTTGCGTCGCGTTCCACATTAGTTTTTAAAATAACAGTGTCCCCTAACACATCGCATTCAATATCTTTTACAGAATTTGCGTTAGTAATGTTTAGCATGGTTGCAAGTTTAATAATTACTGCAAGTTTTTTAACCGCATCCAAGTCTTCTTCTTGAACAATATCGTTATAACGAACCCAATCATTTAAACTAAAATCATCCACATTTTGGCTTGCAGACACAAATGCGGCAAGTAAAATTTCTCTATGTGTTGCACCATAAATATTACTATTTATAATTACATGGAAACTGTTTTTTATATAGTTTTCGTAAGAAATGCGTTTGCCACTTTCGCACATACTTGCAGCAATACGTAAAACTTTTACATATTGTCTGCTTAATTTGTGTAAAACTTTTAGCTGTTTGTATAAAATTACAGCAAGTGTATAGTTGTTATCTACATTAATGTTTGTTGGGAAAAATTCGTTAATGGAACTTAGAGAATATCCCAAAATGTCTAGCAATGGTTTTTCCCCGGTTTGGCTTAATAAGTTTTTGGCAACAATGCCATACATTTCGCTGTTAGTAGAAACTTTTACTCCACCGCGCACAAATTCGTTATACGCAGCTTTAATTATTGCAACACCTGCAGCCACAATGTCTGCACGTTTTTCGCTAACTCCTTTAAGTTTTTTAGCTTTATCTAAATCTAAACCACGAAGTAAGTTATATATTTTTTGAAAGCTATCTACTGTAATTTCATAGCCATGCAATTTGTCTAATGGATAATGGCTAGATTTACGAGATAATTTCCCCAAACTTTCAAACGCTTCGCCAATACCAATAAATTCACTTTCATCATCTAAATCGTATAACCAACTAAGTTTCTTTAATTCGTTAGACATTGTAGCGCTAATTGTGTCCATACATTCAGCAAGAGATTTACCTTGCAACGTTTCCATTAAATTTACTGCACCATAAGGTATTGAAACAGAATTTACAACCACACGTCTGTTAAATTTAATTAGCTCTGTAGAATAATCATCCACTTTCATAATAACACCACGCATCATTGGGAAAGAATACATAATTGCACTATGAATTGCTGAAACTTGTTCCTCGTTATTTAAAACTTTAAAGTAAAGTGAAACCGTTTTATAAATTTCGTCTAAAAATGCAATTTGATTTCTAGCTTTTGCCAATGTAGGATGTGTGTAACAAATATAATTTTCTATTTTTGCTCCGTCCAAAATTTTACGCATATTCTTTAAAATTGATATAGTTTCTTGAACGCGCGCGGGTTTAATGTAACCGTCTCTATCCATATCTTGAATTATATTAACAGGTTCACAAACTTGTTGTTCTATATCAAAAAAACTATTAGACGTATATTTATATATCGTCATTTTAACATCATTAACACCTAATTCAAATACTGCTAACTTATTCATGTAATTACTCCTTTAATACCTTATATGTAACACTATTTTAAGTTATAGTCAATAGGTTTTTTAAAAGTTTTTTTGATTTTTTTATTACTTTATTTCAGCCTCTATCTTTGTGCGAAAACTATCAAATGCTGGATTTGTATAATCTGGCTCTGCAATAAATTTTAAACTCTTTTTAGTTACAGGATGAGTAAATTTTAACTGATAAGCCCACAACGCCAAATTACCAGCATGTGCTTTATCTCCATACTTAAAATCGCCATAAATTGGAGTATTTAATTGCCCAGACATTTGCACTCTAATTTGATGACTTCGTCCAGTAATTAAATCTACTTTAATTAAAGATAATTTGTTTTTTGTATCTATTACCATATAATCTAAAATTGCTTCTTTAGCGCCTTCTTCTAATTTTGGTGCAATTCTAACAAGGTTGTTTTCATGATCTTTTTTTAAATAAGTAACCAAATGCCCACTTGCTTGTTGTGGTCTGCCATTAACCACACAAAAATAAGACTTTTGCATGTCTTTATCCCTAATTTGTTTACTTAGTCTGGTTGCAGCTTTGCTTGTTTTTGCAAAAACCATAACTCCGCCAGTTGGTCTATCTAACCTATGCACTAAACCTAAAAAGACATTGCCTGGTTTGTTGTCGCGTTCTTTAATATAATTTTTTAGTGTTGTAAGCATGTCTGGGTCTAGTGAAGCATCTTCTTGCGTGCTAATATTGTGTGGCTTTACCACAACTATAATGTGATTATCTTCAAAAATGATATTTGGTAAAATGTTCATATGTCCACCTAAAATGTTTTTATTGCGCTACAGCCACAAGGAAGAATAATCCCCTCTTCCTCTGTTGGCAAGCCTACTTCGTAACAGTCAGTTCTTCCACCTTTAATGGCAGTATTTAAAATATTTGCCATAACTGTTGGTTGAAGCCCTGTTGTGTAGCTATTTATAAGCACAAACAATGGATTATTGCTTAACACTTGCGCACAAAGTTTAACAAATGAGTCTATATCTGTTTCTATTTTCCAAGTTTCACCTTTGGGTCCTCTACCAAAAGATGGTGGATCCATAATAATAGCATCGTAGCAGTTTCCTCGTCTAATTTCACGCTCTATAAATTTTACGCAATCGTCCACAATATAGCGAATATTTGTAATACCATTTAATTCTGCATTTGTTTTAGCGATGTCCACCATACTTTTTGCCGCATCTACATGAGTAACAATAGCACCTGCCAAAGCACACATTATACTTGCACCGCCAGTGTATGCAAACAAATTTAAAACTTTAATTGGACGTTTTGCGTTCGTTATAAGTTCGCTAAACTTGTCCCAGTTTACAGCCTGTTCTGGAAACAAGCAAATGTGTTTAAAACTCATTGGTTCTATGTGAAATTTAGCATTTTTATAATTGATTACTAAGTTTTTTGGCATACGCTTGCTAAACTTCCATTCTCCAGACTTATTTTCTGTGCGCGTATAATAAGCATCCACGTTATTATTTAAATTTTTATCTAAATTCCAAATAACTTGAGGGTCTGGGCGCAAAAAAGTGTAACCGCCAATCTTTTCCAACTTTTCTCCATTGGCGGTTTTTAATACAATATAATCTTTCCAGTCATCTGCAATTTTCATTAATACACATCCAAAATCTTTTTCATGTCAACAATATCGGCATTAGAAATAATAGACAATGGTTTACCAGTATCTTTACCATCTTTTGTTATTAAAATTACCATTAATTTGCGATTATTCTCAAAATAATTCATCGCTGCATCTATTGTAAGATCTTTATCTGCCAACATAAAATAATAATCTTCGCCCATGTCGGCAACAATTTCTGCAACAAGTGTTGTAGATACAAATTCTTGCAAATCCACATCATCTATAACCTTATTGCCCAAAATCGTAAGCAATTTTCTAGCATTAATTATTCCTATTAATTTTTCACCATTATAAACTGGTATGTTAGAATAACCTGTGCGAGCAATCAATTCCATAACTTTAACAACATGCATATCCGCATTTACAACAATAACTTCTTTGTTGCCAACCCTATCTAATGCCTTTGGAGGTTCGGTTATAAGCGCCGCCAAGCCCTCTATTTGTTTAACAACCTCATCATGAGGTTCTGCTATTACATATTTTTTATTGCCATTATGAATTATAGCGTTACGTAAACGTCCATAATCAATAAGGTCTTCTTCATATTTTCTAACCACAGAGTTTAGCACCACACTACGCCTTATAACATCGCTAAAGGACATACTACGTTTAAAACTATAAATTGTGCGTAAACTGTAATCTATTTGATTATAAGCTGCAATAAAACGTGTTGCATTAGTTTTTTTACTCACCACTCCTCCTATTCGCACATATTTTTTAAATCTGTGCAATTTTTACTATATATAGTATAACAAATAAAAAAATTTTTTCAAACTAAATATACAAAGATAATAAAACAAAAAAAACAAGCATAATCGCTTGCCCTTTTTGAAATGGTGCCGATGGGGCGACGCGTTAAGAAAACATACCCTTTGGTATGTTTTTAGCCAAAGCCGGAAGCAATCTGTGATTGCGACCTGGACGCGAGAGAACCGAGGTTCGGCCCCGACCATAACCGCATGTAATAAAACAAAAAAAACAAGCATAATCGCTTGCCCTTTTTGAAATGGTGCCGATGGTCGGGGTCGAACCGACATGATGTTGCCATCGGCAGATTTTGAGTCTGCTGCGTCTGCCATTTCGCCACATCGGCACACCGTAACTCTCGCCTATGCTAAATTGCCACACTTAATTTTGCAATTCTAAGCCTTTGCTTGGTTACTACTCTTCCCAATACGAATATAATTCTTGTGTAAGAATTTTAAAAGCTTTCACATAAAACAAAAGCAACAAATTAAATATATCATAAATTTTTAGTTTTTGCAACGGTATTTTAACAATTTCTAATATTTTTTGCTTAAATACTAATTAATATTAATTTTTTAAATGTTTAATTAAGTTTTGTAATTTATTAAATTTATGGTATAATTAAATTATGGAAAAATTTGTTTTAGTTGACGGCAACAGTTTAATAAATCGTGCTTTTTACGCCCTACCACCATTAACCAGCTTATCTGGCAAACCATGTGGAGCTGTTTTTGGGTTTATTAATATGATTTTAAATGTAATAACAAACGAAAATCCTAAATATTTTGTTTGTGTTTTTGATGCAGGTAAGCATACCTTCCGCCATGAACTTTATGCAGATTATAAAGGCGGAAGGCAAAAAATGCCAGATGACTTGGCTATTCAACTACCAATATTAAAAGACCTATTACATGCAATGAACATAAAAACTATTGAAATTCCAGAGATTGAAGCAGACGATATTATAGGTAGCTTTACTCGCAAATTTGATGAGGAATTTATTATTTTATCTGGAGATAAAGACTTGTTTCAACTTATAAAACCTCACACTACAATGTGGCTTACTCAAAAAGGTATTTCCAGCGTTTTAAAACTTAATGAAGAAAATTTAATGAAAGAATATCAGCTAAAACCATATCAGGTTATAGAACTAAAAGCCATAATGGGAGATAAAAGCGATAACATCCCAGGTGTGCCAAATATAGGTGAAAAAGGTGGCATGAGTTTAATTACCGAATTTGATAACCTAGATAATGTTTATTCAAATATTGAGGCGGTTGCACCGAGGCTAAAGAATAAACTTATAGAAGGGAAAGAACTAGCCTATTTGTCTAAAAAACTTGCAACCATTAAACTAGATGTAGATATAAACACCACGCTAGAAGAATGTAAACTTACTTTACCATTTGGAGAGCAAGCTTACGAAATTTTATATGACCTAGACTTTAAATCTATAATAAGGCGAAGTGAGCTTTTTGCACAAACTGAGGTTACAAAACAGCTAGATGTTAACTTAAATGCAAAAATTAAAGAAATAGAAAGTCAACAAGATTTTGACGAAATGGTAAAAAACATAAACGGTTCTTTTGCGCTTTACAGTGACAATTTACTGTTTGAGATTTGTGCAGACGAAAATTGTTTTATTCTTTACAAGAGTGGAGAAATATTTCACAAAAACTTAAATCTGTTTAAAAATATGTTTAGCGATAATCGCCAAATAATATGCTTTGATTGTAAATCTCTTATGCACGAACTTGCTACTTACGGCATTGAATTAAAAACATATTTTGATGTTTCTATTGCTATGTATATAGCCAATGAAATGGATGCCGAACTTTCTATTGACGACGCTTTAAAACAAAACAGTATAACAACAAACAGCAAAGCAAATGCGCTTATCTATTTAAAAGAATTATTCTTAAACAAACTAATACACAGCGCACAATTAAAACTTTTTAGCGATGTAGAACTTCCTCTTGTTCGGGTTTTGTTTAATATGGAAGCTGATGGCATAAAAGTTGATGAAACTCAAATACGTGCATTAAGCAAAATGTATCATGACGAGTTAGATGTTTTAATAAATAAAATCTACTCACTTGCCGGGCAAGAGTTCAATATTAACAGCACAAAGCAACTTCAAAACATTTTGTTTGACAAATTGCAAATACCATACAAAGGTAAAGCCAGCACCTCTATTGAAGTTTTAAACTCTATTGTAGATTTACACGAAATTGTGCCATATATAATAAGATATCGTAAAATCAACAAACTAATTACCACCTACCTAGACGGCATGTTAAACTTTATTGATGTAGACGGTAAAATTCACACCACCTTTATGCAACGCACCACTTCAACAGGCAGACTCTCTAGCCGAGAGCCTAACCTACAAAACCTACCAATACGTGACGACGAAGGTAAAAGCCTACGCAAAATGTTCTCCAGTTCGTTTGAGGGCGGAACTCTTATCAGTGCCGACTACAACCAAATTGAATTGCGCTTAATGGCAAACTTTAGTGAAGACGAAAACATGATTGCGGATTTTGTTTCTGGTAAAGATATTCACACTGCAACCGCAAGCAAAATTTTTGGTGTTGCCTTAAACGAGGTAACCAGCAACATGCGTAGAGTTGCAAAATCTGTAAACTTTGGCATAATTTATGGTATAAGCGCTTTTGGTTTAAGTCAAAACCTAAACTGCCCAGTTAAAGAGGCTGCCGATTTTATTAAGAAGTATATGGAAATCTACCCTCGCGTTAAAACTTATGGCGAAGAATGTATACAGCAAGCAAGCAAAACTGGTTACGCAAAAACCATTATGGGCAGAATTAGACACTTGCCAGATATTCACGCAGCAAACCAAAATGTCCGCTCTGCTGCAGAACGCATGGCAAAAAATATGCCTCTTCAAGGCAGTGCTAGTGACATAATTAAAGTTGCAATGGTTAATGTTAACAAGCAAATTAAAGAAGCCAACCTAAAAAGCAAACTAGTGTTGCAAATTCATGACGAACTTATTGTAGATTGCTTCCCTGGCGAAAGTGATAAAGTGCGAGAAATTTTAAACAAAGAAATGGAAAATGTTGTAAAACTACCTGTGCCTTTACTTGTAGAGATAAGTGAAGGTAAAACTTTGTTTGATGCCAAATAACGTCGCATCTCGCCTTTTAGCTAAATTAATAAAAAAATAAAACATGCACATATAAGCATGTTTAAATAAAAAGAAAAAACGCCCAAATTGGGCGATTTTTTAATGGTTGTTGCACACATTATATTGAAATAATCCAATTGCTGGCATAAATCCAATGCACTCCACAAAAGCAACCTTATAGCACATACTGTATCCCTCTTAATGCTGCTGCATCCCTGCCCTGACATGATTCGTGGGGCAATATTGTATAAGACCTTTGTTTCAACATACACTAAACCTACTCAACACAACCAGAGTTACCCCGCTATAATATGTTCAGCCCCGCTGTAGTGGTTTGCGGGTTACAGGGCACCACTAGCTCCCCGCCTAGTGCAACGATTATATTATACAATAAATTTAACAATAATTCAAGTGTTTTTATAGAATTTAGTTTTTACTACATAATTTGCTAAAATTTTTGGCACGTATTAAGTTGTTTTATAATTTGTAATGTATAGCCTATTTACATAAGTAATTTTAAATATACAAACATCTAAACCTAATTAATACAAACAAAAAAGCAACCAAAGTTGCTTTTTACTATATTTTAGCTACAATTGCTACAACTTTTCTGCCACGGCTGTCACGTCCAAACTTAACAGCGCCGTCTATTAATGCAAACAAGGTGTAGTCCTTACCCATACCAACATTGGTAGAAGGATAGATTTTTGTTCCACGTTGGCGAACAATTATAGAGCCAGCAGTAACAAATTTACCATCGCCAGCTTTAACGCCTAAACGTTTAGATTCACTATCTCTGCCGTTTTTGGTGCTACCGCCACCTTTTTTATGGGCAAATAATTGAATATTAATCATTTATTTTTCTCCTTTATACTTACATATTTTTTAAATTGATTAGCAATATCTTTAAGCCCCAAATATGTGGTTTTAACAAGCAACTGTGCAGCATGCATTTGTTTAGCATTTAATTCAGGTAAAGTAAGGCTAAAATGTGGAATGTTTTCGTCCACAATTACAATAGGTTTTATACCCACCACCTCGCTTAAGCCTTGCGCTAAATTTTGGGTCAATACAGAAACTGCACTACATACAATGTCGTGCCCTTCCTCTGCATAACCTGAATGGCCAGTTGCCTCTATTGCCATAATTTCATTTTTTTGTTTTATTACTAAAATCTTAATCATACTAACCTATGCTAACAATTTCAATTTTAGTGTATGGTTGTCTATGACCTTGTTTTTTGCGTTCGTTTTTCTTGGCTTTGTATTTAAAAACTATTATTTTTTTAGCTTTTACATGTTCCAAAACTTTGGCTTTAACAGCAACACTTTTTACTGTTGGGTTGCCAGTTTTAACTTTATCGCCATCAACAGACATAAGAACTGGAAAAGTTACTTCTGCGCCAACTTCCGCATCTAATCTGTCAACAACAACGGCTTGACCAACTTCCACTTTGTATTGCTTGCCCGCAATTTCTGTTATTGCATACATACTAGTTACCTCCTATAAAGACTCACTCTCGGGGCATTGCATAAACTCAAATCTAAATTTAAACAAATTTAAAACCCTTTCAATGTGGCACTACAAATAAATTATAACAAACCTAAAACTAATTGTCAATGCTTTTTTAAAGTTTTATAGGGTAAATTAAGCCTTATTTTTAACCAAACCTTATGCGGAAACCAGAAATTATATAGTTTAGCCACAATTCTTGCATAAACTCTAAAACACATAATAACTATTCAAACAAAAAAGCACGGAGATATCCATGCCTTTTTTGTTTATAGTAATAATTAGCTAAAAATTTTTAATGTTGCAACATCAAATTAGCTAATGCCTACTGCAGATTTGTATCGCGATAATGTATAACCCCAATTTGTTGTTAATGTAGAGCTTGAATTATAATAATTCCAATAAGTTCCCCAACCACTTGGTTTACTAGATGCCCCACAATATATTTTTGCAGTTGAGGCAGCCCTATAAAACGCACTTGTGCTATAACTGCTTGCATTAATCGTTGTCGTATTAGAAGAAATATATGCCGATTCCAACTTACTACAATATTCAAAAGCATTGCTACTTATAGTTTTAGCATTAACGATCAAATTTTTTACATTACAATTATAAAAAGCATTTTCTTCAATCACTTGTACCGAACTAGGTATTGTAATTGTATTAACATACCACATTGCCGTAAATGCCCAAGAATTAATTCTTGTAACATCATTCGGAAGAACAATATCTCCTGACATTTCTTGTCCATTAATATAAGTATATTGCCCTTTTGGTGAGCTTGCTGAAAATACTGATGAACCAGTGCATGACATTGAACACCATTGAGCCATTGTTCCCAAGAAATGAAGCTCCCATGGCCTAAACCCAGTTGTTCCTCCTTGAGGATGCGGTTTAGCAAAAGCATCTGATTCATAAGTTGTAATTGTAGCAGGAAGAATTACCTTACTACTACCTCCATCATTTGTATTTTTAAAAACTTGGCTACCAATATGGATTACTGGTTTGCCATTATAAGTAGAAGGAACATTTATCACGGCAGAAGAACCTGTATAACCAGTTACCGCATATCCGCTTCCATACGCAGTAAACTCCAATCCTGCAGTAACAATTTCTGCTTGTGTAAATGTTATTCCGATAGTGCCGGTAACTTTACCTTGAATATATCCAGAACTTGACCCGCTTGTTGATGTACTACTTGCACTAACCCCACTTACACTAAATGCAGTTTTTTCATATGCTACATTTGATGTTTGATATGAGACTTTAATTACATCATTGTAATATAGTTTACTAGATGCAGTTAAAACTTGATTTGCTGCATAGCTGCTTGAACCACTTATATATGTAACGGTTACACCTGTTGGTATTGAAGAAATAGTAACAGTTCTTTCTGTCCTTGTAAAGTTTGCAGTAATTGTTCTTGCTGCAGTTACTGTGCCTGTTGCATTACTCCAACTGCTGAATGCATAACTATATCGTGTGGTTGCGGTTGCAGCCGTTGCTGTTACAGTAGTTCCGTTTATGGTTACCTTGTTGCTACTTACTGATATACTAGCACCATATGGCACACTTAATGAAGAATAATTTACAGTTCCATAACCAGAGGTATTTACTGCAAAGGTTACCGTGTAGCTTCTGGTTGTTCGCGTAAAGTTAGCGGTTATTGTTCTTGCGCCAGTTACTGTTCCGCTTGCATTGCTCCAACTGCTGAACGCGTAACTGTATTGTGCTGTTGTTGCTGCTGCGGTTGCTGTTACAGTTGTTCCATTTAAAGTTAATTTATTACTACTTACAGACACTGTTGAACCATATGGAACCGTTAATGAAGAATAATTTACACTTCCATAACCAGAGGTATTTACTGCAAATGATACGGTATAACTTCTTGTTGTCCTTGTAAAGTTGGCTGTTACCGTTTTAGCACTGGTTACAGTTCCGCTTGCGTTGCTCCAACTGCTGAACGCATAACTGTATTGTGCGGTTGTGCTTGCTGCGGTTGCCGTTACACTGCTTGAGTAACTCTTGGTTGTTCCGTTTTCTATGTAACTTCCGCTAAAGGTTACTGTGCTACCGCTTGTTGCTATGCTTACTCCATATGGCACGCTTACACTGCTTGAACTTACTGTTCCATAACTTGTGTCGTTTCTTGCTATGGTTACTGTGTAAC
>CANDFN010000026.1 GCA_947384015.1 uncultured Clostridia bacterium
TAATTGCAAACATACTTGCAAGCATGAAAGGAAATGAAGAAGAAAATATTAAATCTCTTTATAACATATTGCAAGGCAGTTTTTCACTTATAATAGGCAACAGTGTTGGGGAACTTTACTTATTAAAGCAATTCAGCCCTTTAAATGTTGTTTGTAATGAAAATGGAATTTATATATCAAGTGATATCTCTAGCCTAAAAAGTGGAAAATATTATTCTTTAAAAGATGGCGATGTATTAAAAATTAGCAATAACCAAATTTTTTCAATTACTGATGAAACAATAGAATTTACTAAGTTAGAAACTATAGCAGACAATCTGTCACTAGGTGAATTTAGTCATTATATGATTAAAGAAATTAACGAAACTCCTAAAGCTATATTTAATACTTATAATTATTTAAAAGACAGAAAGTTTGAAAACTTAATCAATCACTATAAAAATATAACTTTATTAGGTTGTGGCACAGCATATCATTCCTGCTTAATAGGAGAGTATCTTTTAAATAAACTAAATAAATTTAATATAAAAACAGCTTTAGCTTCCAACCTTGAAATAAAAAATAAGATTAAGTCAAATCATCTTCATATAATAGTTTCGCAAAGTGGAGAAACTGCCGATTGCATAAAAGCAGCTAAACAGATTAAAGACAATGGTGGAAAAATTCTATTAATAACAAACCAAGACAAAAGTTCGTTATCAAATTTTGCTAATTATACTATTTTAACACAAGCAAAAAAAGAAGTGGCTGTTGCCAGCACAAAAACTTATTGCACGCAAGTGTTTGTGTTTGCATATCTTTATAACAAAATTTTAAACAAAAAATATAGTCTAGATATAGTAAACTTTACAAATAAATTAAACGAATTTTTAACTAACATAAATGTAGAAGATTATGTAGAACAATTAAATAATATTGATAAAGTTATAATGATAGCCAAAGGTGTAGATTATTTAACTCTTATGGAAGCCAGTCTAAAAATAAGGGAAATTAATTATATATATACAATACCAATTATAAGTAGCGAATTAAAGCACGGAACACTTTCTTTAATTGACGAAACTAGCAAAGTTATTGCATTAAACTCTAGTGATAATCCAAATAATTTATCTTTAGCAATTAATGAAATAAAATCGCGTGGCGGGAATGTTATTGATTTAAGTTTACAATTTATAAATATTGAAGAATGCTACAAACCAATTTTTTCAATTATACCTTTTCAGTTATTAACCTATAAACTTGCAATAAGTAAAGGTCTAAACCCAGACATGCCAAGAAATCTTGCAAAAAGTGTTACTGTAGAGTAGTTTAAACAAACCAACGTTTTTTGTTTTGCAATACTTCATTATTTAACTGATTTATTAAATAATCTTTTGGACGGATTTTTACACTATCTAATAAGTTTCCGTTACTGTCTAAAATAAAATACTCAATTTCTTTTTCTTTAAACACTTCACTATCTAAAAACTCTATATTACCAGACTTTTCTTTTATCTCAAACAAAACATTTTTGTCCTTTGCGTTTTTATAAATAGTGTAACTGTTGTTTCTATGTGCGTTAAATTGTAAGTTTGCGCCAAACTTATTAACAGTAACAACAAAATTTAAATCGTTCTTAACATCTAATATTTGAGGTGCATTATCAACCTTAAAATAATCGTAACCAATGTAACGTTCTAAATTAGTTGTTGGGGCAACAATACGATGATTGTCTTCTGCTTCTATTAAGTCATATGCAAACTTTTTTATGTTATCTGGCACATTAAATTCTTTAGGTTCATTATCTTCATATAAAGCCTTTAAGATGCCTTTATTTATTTTTGTTGGTTCTACAGAACTATACATTCCTTGTGGTAAAGTTTTATTAGAAATATCTGCAATCCATGTCAACATTGTGTGCTCTGTTGTATAGGCGATGCTGAATAAATCTGTATCGTTTCCATCAACACTTGCAGTGCCTGTTTTGCTTGCAACGGGTAGAGTTGTGTCTAAGCGTTTTCCTGTTCCTGTTTTGCTTGCTTCTAATAACATATCAGTAACTAAATAACAATCGCCTTCATCAAATACTCGCTCGCTAAAATCTTGATACTGATAAACAGTGTTGCCATTAGCATCATAAATTTTATCTACAAAACTTATTGCATGATTAGACCCTCCATTTGCAAGAATGGAATACGCTACGGCTAAATCAGTTAATTTAACACCTTGATTGACAGACCCTAATGCTAATGCTAAATTAGCATCTTTATTTGTTGTGTTTATTCCAAAACCAGTAAGAGTTTCTTGTGATTTGTTTATACCAACACTGTCTAGTAATTTCACTGACGGAATGTTATAAGAATTTATTAAAGCCTCTTTAACAGTAATGTAGCCATGAAATAATTTGTCCGCATTTTGTGGGGCAAATCCGTTATAATCTATTTTTTCATCTAAAATTTGACTTGCTGGTGAGCAAATATTGTTCTTAATACAAGGGAAATAAACAGCAAGGGGTTTTAAGGTAGATGCGGGTTGTCTACGCATATTATGTAAGTTATAGTTAGTGTTTGCATAATAACTTTTTACTTTACCCTTGTTGTCTAAAATTAATGATATGCTATCCAAATCAACAGCATGTTTATCTTCGCTATTTGCAATAATTTCATCATTTGCTTGCTTTACTTTTTTTTGCAACTTGTCATCTTTAAAAGTAACAATAGAGTAGCCTCTGTTTATTAATTCTCGTTCTGTTAAATTTAGCAAACTGCATGCTTCATATATTGCTTCTTTTTCGTAGCTAAAATCTAGTTGGTTTTTTTCCGCAACATCAATGCCTAAATTTATAACAGATAGATATTCGTCTTCTGTTATATGCTTTTGTTTATATTGAGCAAGTGCTACTACATTTTTTCTTTCTATGCATTTTTCTAAATTATTAATGGGCGAGTAGGCAGCTGGAGATTTTATTAATCCAGCCAAACAACATGCTTCGTTTAATGTTAAGTCTTGTGCTGATTTATTAAAATATGTTAGCGAAGCGTTTTGAATGCCATACGCATTAGAACCAAAATAGATTGTATTTAAATACATTTCTAAAATCTCTTTTTTGCTATACTTCTTTTCCATTTTCATAGCCAGAACAACTTCTTCAATTTTGCGAGAATAACTCTTTTTGTTATTTAGAAGTGCGTTCTTTATAAGTTGCTGACTGATTGTTGATGCGCCTTGTGCTTTAGACCCAGATTTGATGTTAATTATGCCTGCCTTAAAAATTCTTTTAATGTCATAACCGTTATGTCTAAAAAAACGTTTATCTTCAGTATCAACAAAAGCATTAACAACATATTCTGGTAAATCGTCAATACTAACAATAGATCGGCTTGTGTTATACATTGTAGAATCTGTTCCAGTTGCAGAGTATACTTTAATACCATTATTAACTTGTGTAAGCATATTTGTGTCCAGCTGATATTTGTTATAAATTATTGTAACTGCGATGCCACAACTTACAAAAAAACTTAGTATAATAATACTTAAAATTAACAAAATGCGTTTAGTTATTTTATGTTTATTTTTTGTCATCAACTTAGTATAACCAAATAATAAAAAATTAAATTAAAAGACGCAAATTTAGTTGAAAAATAGCAAATATTATATTATAATTGTATTATGAATAATTTTGTAGGTAGATTTTATCATATAACAACTTATGGTTGCCAGATGAATGTTCATGAGTCTGAAAAAATCCGTGCAGCATTACAATCTTTAGGTATGTTAGAGACCAATGATGTTAACCTTGCTAAGGTTATAGTTTTTAATACTTGTTGCGTGCGAGAAGGTGCAGAAGATAGGGCATATAACAATATTGTAACTTTGCAATCTATAAAAAAAGAAGACCCTGGAAAAATAATTGCAATTTGTGGCTGTATGCCTCAACAAAAAAAGGGTAAATATAATTTGGCAGAAAAATTACCTTTTGTAGACATCATTATTGGCACACATAACATTAATCAGTTGGCACAATACGTAAAAGATTATGCTAAAACCAAACGTCGTGTAATTGAAATTGTAGATAAACCAAAAGGCAAAATGGATTTTAACACTCCTGTAAGGGATGACCATATAAACGCTTATGTTAACATTATTTATGGCTGTGATAAATATTGCACATATTGTATTGTTCCATATGTTAGAGGTAGAGAAACAAGTAGACCACCAAAAGAGATTTATGAAGAAGTAAAAGACCTTGTTCAAAATCAAGGCTATAAATATATAACATTGCTTGGACAAAATGTAAATTCTTATGGTAAAGATTTGGTAGACACAATGTCGTTTAGTGAACTGCTTTCTTTCCTATGCACAATTGAAGGAGACTTTAAAATTAAGTTTATGACCTCTCATCCAATGGATTTAGGAGATGACTTAATTAAAGTTATGAAAAATGAATACAAAGTAGCAAAAACCCTTCATTTACCAGTTCAGTCTGGCAGTGATAAAGTTTTACAAAAAATGAACAGGCATTATAACATAAAGCACTATAAGTCTATAATTCGCAAAGCAAGAAAAGCTATGCCCACAATAAGCCTTTCTACCGACATAATTGTAGGCTTCCCTGGGGAAGATGAAAAAGACTTCAATCAAACACTTAAACTATTAAAAAAGGTTAAGTATGACCAAGTATTTGCATTCTCATACTCTAAGCGTTCTGGCACACCAGCAACCGAATTTGATGGGCAAATAGAAGAAAAGGAAAAGAATTTAAGGCTAAACAAACTTTTACGTTTGCAAAAAATAATTCAACAAGACAACTTAAAGAAATATTTTAAACAAACTTACGATTGCTTAATTCAACAAATAAATGGGGTGGCAGTTGGAATAACTGACGGCGGTAAAGAAATTTACATCCCTGGCTATAAATATTTTAACCAAAATTATTTTGCACCAGTTCAAGTTGAAGGGGTTAGAAATCATAAATTATCTGGAGTGATTAATGACAGAAAAAGATAAAAAGCCTTCACCAATGGTGAGGCACTATTTACAAATGAAAGAACAATACCCAGACTGCATATTATTTTACCGTTTGGGTGATTTTTACGAGATGTTTTATGACGATGCCCGTATTGTTAGTAAGGAACTAGACCTAATTTTAACAGGTAAAGATTGTGGGCTAGAAGAACGTGCTCCAATGTGTGGTATTCCTTTCCATGCATACGAAGGTTATGCCCAAAAATTAATAGAAAAAGGCTATAAGGTTGCAATATGCGAGCAATTAACCGAACCAAAAGCTGGAAAGCTTGTAGAACGAGATGTTGTTCGTATTATAACACCTGGAACCGTTATAGATACCTCTATGTTAAATGAGGCTTGTAATACATATATAATGTGTGTGTATAAATATAAAGACACAATATCTTATGCCTACAGTGATATATCTACAGGAGAAATAAATATTGGTTTATATGAAGGTGATAATTATATAAACTATCTTAACGACCAAATTGTCCGTGTAATGCCTAGTGAAATTATTTGCAACCAAGAGGCAAAAGATATAAGTTCTCAATTACCATGCTTGGCTACAAATAAATATAAATTTAACACCTTTTATGAATGGGCTTTTAGTTACGTAAATGCTGAAAAAGTTGTTTTAAAGCAGTATAACTTAAACAGTTTAAAAGGGTTTGATTTTGATATTAAACCTGCTGTTATTTCTGTTGGTGCAATGCTGGCATATTTTAAAGATACTCAAAAAAGAGAATTAAAGCATCTTAAGCTTCCAAAAATAATAAAAGACGACCAATTTATGTATATAGATACAAACACTCGCCGTAACTTAGAAATAGAAGCAACTATGCATGACGGCACAAAACATGGAAGTTTACTTTGGGTGTTAGATAACACACGCACAAGTGGAGGTTCTCGTTTGCTTCGTAATTGGGTTAGACAACCACTTCAAAACCTTAATCTAATTAACGAAAGATTAGAGCTTGTAGAAATAATTTATAGCAATCCTATTTTACGCGCAAATTTAAAAGATTTACTGTCTAATGTTCAAGATATTGAACGTTTAGTAGGAAGAATCTCTTATGGCAATATCATGCCAAAAGGATGTTTGGCGCTTGCAAGTTCGCTAGCGCAAACACCAAAAATAAAAGAAGTCCTTTTAGCCACAAAAAACCCTAAATTAACCAATATAGCAAATGAATTAGTAGACACAACAGAAATAGTTCTGCTTATAAACAACATTATATCAGAAAATGCACCGGCGTTATTAAAAGATGGTGGCTATATAAAGGAAGGGTTTAATCCGTCTCTTGATAAATTGCGTAACATGAAAAAAGATGCTGAAAACTATATATTACAAATCCAAGCGCGTGAACGTGAAGAAACTGGTATAAAAAATCTAAAAATAGGTTACAACCGCGTTTTTGGCTATTATATAGAAGTAAACAAACAGTTCCAAGAAAAAGTGCCTTTTACATATATTCGTAAACAAACCATTTCTAATAACGAAAGGTATATTACAGAAGAACTTAAAAACTTTGAAGAAGAAGTTTTAACTAGTCATGAAAAAGCTTTAAAATTAGAAGAAGAAATTTTTACGCAATTAAAAGAACAATTATTAGCGAATGCAGAAATAATGCAAAATATTGCCAACGCTTTAGCAAAAATAGATTGTTATTATTCTTTAGCAACTGTTGCAGTAGAAAATGGCTATACAAAACCAAATATTAGCAACAATAAAGAAATAAATATAGTAGGCGGAAGACATCCTGTTGTAGAAAAAATGCTTAGAAATGAAGACTTTATTTCTAACGATTGTTTACTTAACGATAATGAACAGCGAACAATTGTCCTAACAGGCCCAAACATGGCTGGTAAATCAACTTTTATGCGTCAAGTTGCACTTATCACATACATGGCTCATATTGGTAGTTTTGTTCCGGCAGAATCTGCTAATATATGCTTGGTAGACCGCATATTTACACGTATTGGTGCTAGTGATGATTTAGCAGTTGGTCAATCTACCTTTATGGTAGAAATGATAGAAGTTGCAAACATATTACATTTTGCAACAAACAATAGCTTAATTATTTTAGATGAAGTGGGGCGCGGAACATCTACTTTTGACGGTTTATCAATAGCCTGGTCTGTAATTGAATATTTATCTAAAAACCTTAATGCAAAAACACTGTTTGCCACACATTATCACGAATTGATGCAATTAGAAGGTATGTATGAAGGCGTTAAAAACTTTTGCATATCTATTAAAGAAATTGGTGGTAAACTGGTTTTCTTGCGCAAAATTATGCGCGGTAGTGCCACAAAAAGTTATGGTATAGAAGTTGCAAGCTTGGCTGGTTTACCAGAGGGAATTATTAATAGAGCAAAAGAACTAATTACCGATTTTGAAAAAGAAAAAATAGTTAACACAACGCAAAAAGATAACGAACTTATTGATATTTTAAAAGGCATAGACATTAATAAACTTTCACCACTTGTTGCATTTGACACATTATCACATTTAATAGATTTAGTAAAATAGGAGTAAATTATGTCAATCAATATCTTAGATAGCATGATTATTAACCGTATTTCTGCAGGAGAAGTTGTAGAAAGTCCTTTTTCTATTGTAAAAGAACTTATTGATAACTCTATTGATGCAGGAGCAGATAAAATTAACATAGAAATAATTGGCGGTGGTATTGATAAAATTATTGTAAAAGATAATGGTAAAGGAATTGACCATGCTGATATAGAAAAAGCATTTTTACCTCATGCAACTAGTAAAATTAAAGATTTAATGGATTTAGAAGAAATTAAAACATTAGGTTTTAGGGGAGAAGCATTAGCAAGTATTTCAAACGTAAGCCAAACAATTTTAACAACAAAAACAAAAATTAGCGATTGTGCTTATACCATTGAAGTTGATGGTGGTAATTTTGGTAAGGTTTCTGCAACAACAAGCGAGAATGGAACAAAAATTGAAGTAAACAATTTGTTTTACAACACTCCTGCAAGAAGAAAGTTCTTAAAAAAACCTAAACAAGAAGAAACTAAAATTACAGACATTATTTCAAGATATATATTAGCTCATCCTAATATTACATTTAAATATTCAGCAGATGGTAAAGTTGTTTATCAAACTGTAGGCAATAATTTAATTGACGCAATATACTGTGTATATGGCGCTGAATTAGCACAGAATATGATGCCTGTTGAAAAAACAGTAGGCAATATAAGTTTAACAGGTTATGTATCTAAAATAGGCTTTAGCAAACCTAATACAACATATCAAACTCTTATGGTAAATAACAGATATGTTATAGACGAAATAGTTTCAAAAGCAGTGTATATGGCTAATGAAGAATATTTAATGACTAGGCAATTCCCTGTTTATGTTTTAAATTTAACAATGCCTGCAACAGATGTTGATGTAAATGTTCATCCAAGTAAAATTAACATTAAATTTGAAAATCCAAGCAGAATTTACGACTTAGTATACACAGCTGTTCGCTCTGCAATATATAAAGCAATTAGCCCAAATGAAAACAAAGTTACAAACACAGAGACTACGGACATTAATAAAAATTTGATACAAACAGATCTTAATAGTTTAAAAGAAATAGAAGTGGAAGTTTCTCCTTTTAAATCTAAAAGTTTTGAACTTAAACAAGAAGCCTATACTCCAATAACCATGTTTGATTTAAAAGTTGTTCCTCCAAAAGATGATACTAACAATATTCAACAAACAAAAACCAGCAAAGTAGAAGCGTCTAGCCAAGAAAAAGCTCAAGATGTAGAGTATGTGTCAAAACAAAATACACAATATAAGGATGTTGCCGATTTTGTTGATTTTAGAATAGTTGGTCAATTATTTAAAGAATTCCTTGTTGTTGAAAAAGGTAATAATATGCTACTAATAGATTTCCATGCTGGTCATGAAAGATTAAATTATGATAAATTTACAGCTATGGTGCAATCTAGAAACATTATTGTTCAAGATTTATTAGTTCCTTATGTGCAAGAAATGACTGAACAAGAAGTTTCTTTTATTTTAAGCTTAAAAGAACAGTTATTTGAACTGGGCTTTGATATAGATGGATTTGGCGATAAAAAAATAATAATTAATAGCGTTCCAATGCAATTAAAGGACATTAATTTAAAAGCTTTTGTAGACGATTTATTGCATGATATGAAAAATCTACGTCCAACGATGAATAATGAAATACGTCATTATTTAATGCAAAAAGCATGTAAATCAAGTGTTCGCGCGGGTATGACTTTAACCGAAATGGAAATAAAAGAATTATTAAAAAATTTAGATATAAATCATCCAGTTTTACTTTGTCCTCATGGAAGGCCTGTTGTAACAATCATCACAAAAGAACAAATAGAGAAATGGTTTAAACGAATAGTATGAACAAAATAGTAATAATAACCGGGCTTACCGGCACAGGGAAAAGCTCTCTTGCTATAGAAATTGCAAAAAAATATAATGGCGAAATTATCTCTGCAGATAGTGTGCAAGTATATAAAGGGCTTAATATTGGTAGTGCAAAAGTATCTAAAGTTGAAATGAAAGAGGTTAAGCATCATTTAATAGATGTAAGAAATTTTAACGAAAACTATAATGTTGGAGAATTTGTTTGTGAGTGTGAAAAAGCAGTAAAAGACATAATTTCAAGAGGACATCTTCCAATAATAGCTGGTGGAACAGGATTATATATTCAAGCTTTAGTAAATGGTTATTCTTTAGGAGACTCTGCAGATAAAGAATTTAGACAAAAACTAGAAAATGAAGCAAAAACAAATGGCAACATCTTTGTATGGGAAAAACTAAATAAAATAAATCCAGAGAAAGCCAATTTAGTGCATCCAAACAATTTAAAACGTGTTATTAGATATTTAGAATTAGCGCAAAATCAAACAACCATGCTAAAACATAGTTTTTTAAACGATTATGAAGTATGCATGGTGGGTATAAGTGAGGGCAGAGAAAGTATTTACAATAAACTAAACTTGCGTGTAGATAAACTAATTGAACTTGGTTTAGAAAACGAAGTAAAAGGTCTGATAGAACAAGGAGCAAACAAAGAGATGCAGTCTATGACCGCAATAGGTTATAAAGAGTGGTTTGATTACCTTGAAGGAGAGGTTTCTTACGAAAAAACAATAGAACTTATAAAACAACATACACGCAATTACTGTAAGCGCCAATTAACTTTCTTAAAAACCATAAAAGGATTAGATATCTGCAATTTGGAAGAGGCTAAAGAAAAAATTGAGCAATTTATAAAACAATAAAGGATTTTTATGTTAAAAATAAAAAACGAAACATTAAACTATTTAAACGAGTGTGAAAAAAAATGTCAATCAAAATTTAAAGAAATTGAAGATATTGAGTTTGCTAATCAATTAAAAGTTCTTAACGCATTTAATGAATGTGGGGTAGAAGCACGTCATTTTATAGGTAGCAGCGGCTATGGACATAACGACATTGGCAAATCAAAAATATGCGAGGTTTTTGCTAAAATATTTAATACTGAAGACGCCTTTGTAAGCCCATTAATAAGTTGTGGAACAGAAGCTATCAGTCAATCTTTGTTTGGATTGTTGCGACCAGGAGATAATATGCTGTGTATTTCTGGAACTCCTTACGATACTCTTAAACAGGTTATTTATGGTGTAAAAGGTAAAAATGTAGGAAGTTTACAAGACTATAAAATTGGATACAACGAAGTAGATTTAGTTAATAATAATTTTGACATTCCTTCAATTTTAAAAGCAATAAAAAAACATAAGCCTAAACTTATTTACATCCAACGTTCACGCGGCTATAGTTTAAGAAATGCTTTAAATATAAATCAAATAAAAAGTGTAATTGCAGAAATAAAGAAAGTTAATACAAAAGTTATTATTATGGTTGATAATTGCTATGGCGAATTTACAGAGAAACTAGAGCCTACAGATGTCGGTGCTGATTTAATAGTAGGGTCATTATTAAAAAACATGGGCGGGGGAATTGCTCCAACCGGTGGTTATATGGCAGGGAAAAGAGAGTTAATTGAATTAATTTCTTACAAGTTTACAAGCCCTGCATTGGGTGTTGATATAGGCTCTTATGAAGCTGGTTATAAAGCATTTTTTGAAGGAGTGTTTATTTCTCCTCATGTTGTAGCTCAAGCCCTAAAATTAACAGTTTTAGCAAGTGTTGCATTATCTAAAATGGGGTATGAAACCACACCAAAAATTGATGATACTTTGGCAGACATTGTATGTTGTATAAATTTTAAAGATAAAAATAAACTTATAAACTTTACACGTGCCATACAATACGCAAGTGCAATAGATAGTAATTCTATGTTGGAAGCAGGCGAAATGGACGGATATGAAGATTTGATTATAATGGCCAGTGGAAGTTTTAATCAAGGTAGCAGTATAGAATTGAGTTGTGACGGTCCTATGAGAGAACCGTATGCCGCATACTTACAAGGATGCTTAACTTATCAGCACGGCAAAATTGGTTTAGCCAATGCTATTCAGTCTATTTGGGCAGAGTAGGTTTTGTTTAATTAACAACTACTAGCAAAAAATTATATACTACCATAACAAACCACACAGTGATTATTTAATTTACAATTAAAAGGATTTGCTTTAAAAGAAGATAAAAATATCTTATCTTCTTTTTTATTTTTATATAAAATCTTAATCTTTTAAATTGTGGACAAAGTGGGGCAGTGTGGAAAGTAGTTTTTATATCTTTGCGCAAAACACTTCTTTTGCGCAAAGATAAAGAGTTGTAGATCCAAAATCTTGTGGAAAACCTCCAATTTATCCACAATATATAAAATTATACTATAAAAAGCCAAGATTTCTGCTCATACATGTCAAACCAACTTAATATAATAATGTTTATTAAAAAATCAATTAATAAATAATAAATTAATAATCCAAGCTTTTGACAATACAAACAATCTACTTAATTTAAAATAAAAAACACAGCCATTAATCATGCAATATTTTTTATTTTTAGATGACCAATTGCTCATCTTTTTAATTCAAAATACACGTGAGAGCATTTTGGACAGCCTATTAAGATGCGATTTTAGATGCTGTTTTAATTTTATGAGCACATATCATCTTTGCGTAAAAAAAATGAAGGGCTGATATGGAAAACATTTTTAGTAATCAAAAAAACAAATACTTCTTTTACCAAAAGTTATCAAAGTAAACAAAAAAGCGTTATTTAATTTTAACGCTTTTTATATTCATTATAAAATTTATTGTTTTGGAATAATAACTTTTGTTCCGCCCATATAATTCCATAAAACCTCTGGTATAGTTACACTACCATCTTTTTGCAAATGATTTTCTATAAATGCAATTAACATTCTTGGTGGCGCTACAACAGTATTATTTAATGTATGCGCAAACTGATTTCCTTTTTCTGTTTTATACCTTATTCCCAATCGCCTTGCTTGAGCATCTGTTAAATTACTGCATGAACACACTTCA